>JAFYLU010000113.1 GCA_017550025.1 Bacteroidales bacterium
AGACGGGTGCTTCCCTTCATGGCTTCCATGCTGACCTGCTTCTGCGTATATACCTGCGATGCCCTGTCCTTGAGGTCGTAGAAGGCATTTATACGGTATCTGGCCTTGCCGGTCCTGGCGCAAGGTGTGCTTCGGATCCATTCGAGTTCGCGGCGGAGGATGTTCCTTACCTTGTCTGTCTCTGCATTGTAGTTTGCTATCCTTTCCTCACGCTTCTCGAGATAGTTCTGATAATTTCCCCTGTATGTATATACTGCGCCATGGTCCATCTCCATTACCGTATTGCATACCCTGTCGAGGAAATATCTGTCGTGGGTTACCATGAGCAAGGTGCATCTGGACCTGCCGAGGTAGCCTTCGAGAAATTCAATCGCATCTATGTCGAGATGGTTGGTCGGCTCGTCCATGATGAAGAACTCTGCCTCTGTGGCAAGCATCTGCGTCAGGGCAACCCTCTTCACCTCTCCTCCTGAAAGTTCTTTCATGAGCTGTTGCGGGTCCGTCAGGTTGAAGTTGGTCAGGAACTTTACGACCCTCAGTTCGTACTCCCATAGATGCTCCTGGTCCAGATCCTTCGTGAACTCCGTGCTTGAAGACATGATCTGGTCGAAAATCGACTTTTCAGGGTCGAATTCGTATTCCTGCTCGAGGAATGCTATCTTTATGTCCTTGAGGAACATGATCTTTCCGCCTGAATCGGACTTGTCCTTTCCGGCCAATATCCTCATGAGGGATGTCTTTCCGGTGCCGTTAGGGGCTATAAGGGCTATCTTGTCGCCCTCGTTTATGTTGAAGCCGATCTTTTCAAAAAGGACCTTCGGTCCGTAGCTCTTTGAGATGTTCTCTATCTGGAGATAACTTGCCATTTGCTTATTTGTTGACGGATAGTGCGGCAAAGATACGAAAAGAGACCGACTTTGCAGCCGGTCTCACTCAATTGTGGCTTATATTGCTGTCTTACTTCTTGAAGTAGCGGTTGTAAAGACCCTGGAATCCTGCGCCATGGCGAGCCTCGTCCTTGCACATCTCGTGTACTGTGTCATGGATTGCGTCGAGGTTCTGCTGCTTTGCAAGTGTGGCGATTCTCTTCTTGTCCTCACATGCGCCCTGCTCTGCAAGCATTCTCTTCTCAAGGTTTGTCTTGGTGTCCCATACGCACTCTCCGAGGAGCTCTGCGAACTTTGCAGCGTGCTCAGCCTCTTCCCATGCATATCTCTTGAATGCCTCTGCGATTTCAGGATAACCCTCTCTGTCAGCCTGACGGCTCATTGCAAGGTACATTCCCACTTCCGAACACTCTCCATTGAAGTGGTCACGAAGACCTTTGAGGATCACCGGGTCAACTCCCTGTGCAACTCCGATCTTATGCTCGTCAGCCCATGTGAGTTCGCCGTCAGTTTCAACGATCTCCTCAAACTGGTCAGGACCTACATGGCAGAGTGGACACTCCTCTGGAGCATTAGCGCCTTCATGAATATAACCGCATACGAGACATCTGAATTTCTTTTCCATAATGGTATAGATTTTAATTGTTTATAATTTTTAAATTTGAATCATTCTAAATTGTTTCTGGTGCAAAGGTATGGATTTTTTCAATATCTCCAAATCTTTTTGCGATAAAATTCGAAAATATTTCTAATTTTATGAAAAGATGCTGATTTTTCAGATGCACTCTTTGCTTGTGCCTTGTTTTGGCCAATGTCAATATTATATTTGCAGCTGATTTAATCGTGATCATTTTAATGTTATGATACCTTTTCTCAAGCAGGTCGCTGACCATTTCTATTCAAGAGGAGACATTGGGAAGATGTGTTTTGTCTTCCCCAACAGGCGTTCCATGGTGTTTTTCAGGAAATATCTTGCGGATGCCGTGAAGAATGCCGGTGGGATGCCTTTGGTGGTTCCTGGCATGTTTACGATCAATGACCTTTTCTTCAAGGTCAGTGGATGCCATGCGGCGGACAGGGTCAGGCTTCTGCTGAAGCTTTACGAGTGCTACAGGCAGCTCAATGAAAAGGCGGAGCCTCTGGATGAGTTCATATTATGGGGAGATGTCCTGCTTGGTGACTTCAATGATGTCGACAAGTATCTTGTGGATCCGAAGCAGCTTTTTGCCAATGTGGCCGATTTCAAGGGCATTCAGGATGACTATGCCTATCTGACGGAAACCCAGAAGAGTGCAATAGAGGCTTTTGTTCGTCATTTCAAGGACGAGAATGGCAGGCTGACGGTGAATCTTGCCACAGACGACCCGGATATGAAGGGCCGTTTCCTGCATATCTGGAATCTTCTGTATCCTTTATATTGCAGCTATAATGAACTGTTGGATTCGGAAGGAATCGCCTACGAGGGCATGGTGTACAGGAAGCTGGCGTCGGCTGTAAAGGAAGCAGATATTGCCGAGCTTATCCGTAAGGACTTTCCTGATGAGCCGGATTTTGTCTTTGTGGGTCTGAATGCGTTGAATGAATGCGAGAAAGTCTTCCTGCGGAGGCTGCGCGATGCCGGCAGGGCCCGTTTCTGCTGGGATTGGTCCGGCAGTCTGATAAAGGATCCGCAGAACAGGTCTTCGTATTTCATGTCGGAGAATGTACTGGAGTTTCCGCAGGAGTTCGAGACTGACTCTCATGGACTCGGGCTGCCGCAGGTCAATGTGGTAAGCGTGGCATCTTCTGTCGGCCAGGCAAAGCGCCTGCCGGATATCATCAGGCAGATCGCAGATATGCAGACATGCGGGGATATGTCTATGGTGGGTGTCCTTGACCAGGGGAAGGGAACGGACTGTGCCGTAGTGCTGCCCGACGAGAGCCTCCTCGGCCCCGTGTTGAATTCCATACCGGAAGAGGTGAGGGACATAAATGTCACCATGGGCCTTCCTATGAAATCGAGTGAGCTGAATGTGATGATGTCCGTGATATCTGCGATACAGCTTCATTCTGTCTGTCGCAAAGGAATCTGGTATTTTTACCACAAGCAGGTCTGGGACCTGTTTTCTTCGCCTCTGTTCCGGGCGGCATGCGACGAGGAGACTGAAAAGCTGGTTGCGGCAGTAAGGGAAGGTGCGAAATATTACATTCCGCAGTCTGAACTCAACGGAACTCCGCTTCTGGATACAATATTCCGTCAGGTGATCACCGATCCGAAGAATGCGTCGGTGGAGCAGGTATGGGCATTTGCGGAATATCAGAAGGATGTCTTGAAGAAGGTTGCTCCTGCCATTGCTGATGACAAGGCTATGGCGCTTGAACTTGAGTATGCGAAGGAATATTATAAGAGTGTCAATGTCCTGCAGCAGATAGGGCTTGAGGTACTTCCTGTGACATATGTGCGCCTTCTGGGCCAGCTTCTGGGAATGGTTTCAGTGCCGTTCAGCGGGGAGCCGCTCCGTGGACTTCAGGTCATGGGCCCCCTTGAGACAAGAGCATTGGATTTCAGGAATCTGGTGGTGATGTCGGTGGGTGAGGGAGTTTTCCCTCACCGGAATGTCAGTTCTTCCTTTGTGCCGCCGGAACTCCGCAAGGGCTTCGGCATGCCGACTTATGAGTATCAGGATGCTGTGTGGGCGTATTATTTCTACAGGATGATATCCCGGGCCGAAAATGTGTGGCTGCTGACGGATTCGCGTACGGAGGGAATCAAGTCTGGCGAAGAAAGCAGATATATCAAGCAGCTGGAGTATCACTTCGGACTTCCAGTGAAGAGGTATGTGGTGAAGTACGGTTCAATGAAGACTGCTGCTGTCCCGGATATTGTCAAGACTGCGGAAGATGTAGAGAAGATAAAGGCTACCGTTCTCTCGGCAACGACATTGCAGAATTACCTCGCTTGTCCTGCAAGATTCTATTACAGTACTGTCAAGGGGCTGGAAGCTGAGGAGGAAGTGGCGGAGTCTCTGGACTACGGCATGTTCGGAACCGTCTTCCATGATGTCATGAGGGCTCTCTATACGGCTCCGGAAGCCATGGCAGAGGATTTCTTCTTTGATCATGCGGGAGTGAATGAAAGGAATCTTCCTTGCAGGCTCGAGAGGATAAGCAGGGATTATCTGAAGATGTGGATCGGTCGTGAGGATGATGTGAGGAAGAAGGTGAAGGCTCTGATAACAGACCAGCTGAATGCTATCGAGATAGGGGGCAGGAACCTGGTCGTCACAGATGTGATCGTGCGATATGTCATGAAGACACTTCGCCGTGATTTGGAGCTTCTGCAGGAGTCAGGACGTGAATATTTCGAGATTCTCGGCCGTGAGATCAAGGTGGGAGGCGAGTTCTGCGGCCAGAGGCTCAAGGGATTCATTGACCGACTTGACAGTTTTGCGCCACAGCAGGCGAGGGTCGTGGACTATAAGACCGGAAAGGTTCTCAAGGATGATGAGGACATTCATGACGGAAATGCGGCAGCGATAGCCGAAAAGATATTCTCCAAGGATGTGAAGGACAGGCCGAAGATCGCCCTTCAGTTCTTCATCTATGACCTTCTCGTGCAGTCCCGTCCTGAAGCAGAAGGCAGATCGATATTCAATTGTGTCTATTCGATCTCTAACCTTTTCAAGGAGGCACCCAAGGCTGTGCCGCTTAACAGGACCTTCTTTGATGCCATGTCTGAAAGGCTGAAGCTGCTTCTGGACGAAATGTATGATACGGAGCTTCCTTTCAGAAGGACAGATGACGAAAATGTGTGTAAGTATTGTGATTTCAAGACTATCTGCGGACGATGATAGAGATTATGAAAGCTTCGGCAGGCTCGGGTAAGACCTACAGCCTTGCCAGAAAATATATAAGCCTTCTCCTGGGAAACAGTGACAGATATGCATACAGGCATATCCTGGCTGTCACATTCACCAACAAGGCTACCGATGAGATGAAGGAGAGAATCCTGAAGGAACTCCATGTGCTTTCCGTTTCCCCGGAAAAGTCCGGCTATCGTGACTTTTTCGTTCCGTCTGTCTTTCCGTCGGATGCGGAACTTCAGCAGAAGGCGGAGACGGTCCTGCATGACATCCTTCATGACTACAGTGCCTTTGCCGTCAGTACCATAGACAGGTTCTTCCAGCAGACGCTCAAGGCCTTTTCGCGAGAGATCGGTCAGTTCGCATCATATCAGGTGGAACTCGACAAGGATTCCCTTGTGGCGGAAAGCGTCGACAGGATATTGGATTCGCTTACAGAGGATGACGGAAGTCTTTTGTCCTGGCTCACAGAGAATGTGCTAGAACAGATCGAGAACGGAGGCCGATACAGCATGGACGCCAATCTACTGGAGATGGCGAGAAGACTTAAGTCTCCGCAGAGGAAGGATGCTGCGGAAGCTGCCGGAATAGATCCGGATGCGGTATGTTCAAAGGACAAGCTTATGCAGATCAGGAATCTTTGCCGCGAGCTCACAGCTGCCTTCCGCATTGATGTGAAGGCGAAGGCGAAAAAGGTTCTTGAGGTTCTGGAAAGTGTCGAGGTCAAGCCTGAAGATACCACAAGGGGATTTCTGAAGGCTTTGTACAAATACGAAGAGCTTAAGGATGCAGATCAGGTGGAACCTCCTACTGATGCATTCATGAGGAATGCATCAGACAGTGACAAATGGTTTGCCAAGGCCAAGGCGAAGACTTTGCTGCCGAAGGTCCTGCATGTGCTTGAAGGGCCTCTGGATGAGTTCTGCGAGCTTTTCGGTAAGGAATATGATGTCTACAACACAGCGTGCATCCTTGACGGTCAGATATATGGTCTGGGAGTGGCAGGCGAGCTTGAGAGGACATTCAATGAGCTCATGAAGGAGAAGAATGTGCTTTGCATAGATGATTCGAACACTATCCTGCGTGATATAATAGATGCTTCTGACGCTCCTTTCGTATATGAGAAAACAGGCGTCAGGTATGATCATTATCTCCTTGATGAATTTCAGGATACGGCCCGTGTGCAGTGGCAGAATTTCAGCCCGCTTCTGAAAGAAAGCGAGTCCAAGGGCGGAGATAATCTGATAGTGGGTGATGTGAAGCAGAGTATCTACAGGTGGAGAGGTTCGGACTGGAAGCTTCTTCAGGATACCATACCGGAGGAGTTTCCCGCTCACAGGCAGGAAGTGCTTGACACCAATTACAGGAGCTTATCCAATATAGTCGGCTTCAATAATGCCTTCTTCAAGGCTGCGGCCGGTATTCTTGATTCTATGGCAGGGCATGAGGAGGGCAAGGGACCGATGGCCGGAATCTATTCCGATGTGGAACAGAAGGTAAGCAAGGCTGACAAGGCTCCTGGCAATGTGAGCCTGACTTTCTGCCCTAAAGAAGATGAGCTGCAGAAGGTTATGGATGCTGTGATGGAAGTCATGGCCGCCGGAGCGAGACTCTCCGAAATAGCAGTGCTTGTCAGAAGCAATGCAGCAGGAGAAGACGTCGCTTCATACCTGATAGACAACGGGATAGCTGTCATGACGGATGATTCGCTCAGGGTCAAGGGCTCGATTACGGTGCGCCGTATTGTTTCGCTTATGTCCCTGATGGAGAATCCTGCCGATACGGTCGGAAGATATCTTGCCGATTCTATGGACATTTCCGTTCCGCAGAACTGCAATTCTCTGACTGATATGGCTGAAGCCTTGTTCAGAAGCATTCGCGACAATGATCCGGAGCAGGTGTGGAAAGGCGAGGTCCTGCATGTGCAGTCCTTTTTTGACCACCTTCAGGATTATGTGAATTCGAACGGAAACAGCCTTCGCGGATTTCTTAAATACTGGGAGGACGAGAATCCGTCCATATCTTCTCCTTCTTCCGGAGAATGCGTGAGGGTCATGACCATACATAAGTCCAAAGGACTGGCCTTCCCGTATGTCATAATTCCTTTTGTGGAGAATGTGACCCTCTATAAGCCTGGCAACCATTGGTGCAGTCCGAAGTTCGAAGGAACACCTCTGGCTGGCGTAGCCGACGGAGTGTATGATGTGTCGTTGTCAAAATCTTCGATGAGGACTCTCTTTGCTGATGACTACAGGGTTGAGAATTACCTGCAGCAGGTGGACAATCTGAACATCGTATATGTGGCTATGACGAGACCTGCCCTGGGCATGCATCTGATAGCATCCGTGCCGCCGGAAAAGTGTCTGTCGACTCTGGAGTCGGGAGACCTTTCACAGTTTTCTGACTTCTCACAGATCCTGTACTGGTTCGCATCCTCCGGCTCTGCCGAGGGCGTCAGAAGGACTTCGGATGATGAGTCTGTTCGCTTTGATGTCGGGGATGTAGTTGATTTTGCCTCTTTCCGTAAGAGTGACATTGCCGGTGTGGAGGATTTTCCTATGGGTGAATATGGGGAGTATCCTTCCGTTCCTCTGAATCCGTCAGCTGGTGATGAGCAGACTGATGTCCGCGAAAGGGGAAGGCTCAAATATTCTGCGGATTCGATAGATTTCTTCTCTGAAGACGGTGATGCCGGCATTGCTGCATCGAACAGGATAAAGGGAGTGGTCCTGCATGACATTCTTTCGAGGATATATGTTGTGTCGGATCTTGAAGGTGCTGTGGGTGAGGCTGTTGCGTGCGGCGATATTACTGAAGGGGAGGCTGCGCAGATACTGGAGCTCCTTGGCGAAAGGCTTGAGACGGCAAGAAGCAGAGGATGGCTTCCGGAGGGGGAATGGAAGGTTTACAATGAGACATCCATCATAGGTTCTGACGGTCAGATATATCGTCCGGACAGGGTGGTGACCGATGGTTCCGATGTTGTGATAGTAGATTATAAGTTCGGAGAGCACCACCGTAAATATGAAAAACAGATGCGCATATATGCTGGCCTCTGGCGCAGGATGGGATATAAGAATGTCTCGACTTTCCTGTGGTATGTCCATTCTGATGATGTTGTGGAGGTTTTGTAGGATAAGCGGACAGTTTCTTTGAATCTTTTTATTATATTTGCAGGTTGTGTAAATGTAGATTATGAATCAGATGGAAAACAAGGATATAGATACATGCAAGCTTCTGTATAATACCGAACGGGTGAGGCTTTACATCCCCGAATACGGCAGAAACGTGCAGAAGATGGTGAACTATCTCAAGACGATAGAGGACAGAGAGAAGAGGAACGAGCAGGCACGAGCTATCATCAAGGTGATGGAGATTCTGAATCCTTCAGTTCATCTGGAGGAGGATTTCGAGCACAAGCTCTGGGATCATCTTTATATCATTTCAGGTTTTGACCTTGATGTAGATGCTCCGTATCCGATGCCGGAGCCGGAGATCATGCACCAGAAACCAGAACCTGTCCCTATGAACAGCAAGCCTCTCAAGGCTGTCCACTACGGAAGGAACATCGAGAACATCATAGATCTTATAGCGGGCAAGGAGGATGGTGAGATGAAGATTGCCATGATCCGTCAGCTTGCCATATATATGAGGCAGCAGTACCTGATCTGGAACAAGGACAGCGTTTCTGACGAGACAATCTTCCAGGATATCGAGAAGCTTTCCGATTACAGGATCAAGGTTCCGGAAGGAATCCAGCTCAACAAGGTGGAGTCCGGATCATATTTCCAGAGACCTGGAAACCATCAGGGCAAAGGAAAGCAGCAGAATCAGAGGTTCAAGAACAACAATAGAAACAGGAAACAGCATAACAAGTAATATGGCTGCTAAAAGGAAAACGAATAAAAATGATAAAAGGAAAGAGAAGCTTGACCGCTTCTCGTTCTTTTCTGATATGGATCCTGACAAAAGATCCGTCCTTCTTAAAGGACTTGGTCTTGTCGTGGCTGTATTTACTGTCTTCACGGCTGTATCGATTCTGTCATATCTTTTCACATGGAAGGCGGACCAGAGCCTTATGTCTCATCCGGATATGCTGGACAAGGGCGTAGAGGTTGCCAATGCCGGAGGAAAGGCCGGTTATCGTTGGGCGCATTTCCTTGTATGCAGTTTCCTTGGTCTTGGCAGTCTTCCTTTTGTGTTCCTGCTTGGTGCTGTGGCATACAGGCTTTTCTTCTGGAACAGGAGCATAGGACTTCTGAAGACTACATTCGTTACTGTGAGCGGTGCATTCCTCTGCTCGCTGTTTCTTGCTTTCATTTCCATGCTGTTCACTTCCGACACTTTCTTCGGTGGCGGATTGGGAGGTGATGCCGGCCATGGAGTGGTGCTTTGGATGACCAATCTGACCGGAAACATAGTGACAGCGCTGATTATTGCTGTCCTCTGTGTCGCGTGGCTGCTTCTTGCCAGCGGAAAATTCGCACATTGGCTTGCAGTCGCGGGAATGACGCCGAAGGAACCAGAGAAAGTGACTCCGGAACCGGCTGTCAGCGAGGTCGTGGAAGAAATAGAGGCAGCAGAAGATCATGTGGATGATACTCCTGCCGAACCCGAGGCGGTAATTCCTGTTATGGATGAACCTGACCCTATGCCGGAATCTTTCCCGGATCTGACCTCCTTTGGTGGCGATTTGCCAGATTCATTCCCTGATATCCATATTGAATCAGACTTCGATAATATTTCAGATCCCGTTTCAGAAGATGCCCCTCTTGATATCCCTTCTGATGCTCCTGTGGCAGATGTGTCTGAACAGAAAGACGAGAATATGAAGGTGATCATAAATTATGATCCGGAAGAGGAGGTGACCGAAGAGCTTGAGAGAATAGACAACAGGGCCGAGCTTGAGAAATATGAGTTCCCTTCGATAGACCTTCTTGACGATTATGCTGACGGTCAGCATATCGTGTCAAAGGAAGAACTTGAAATCAACAACAACAGGATACGTGCTACCTTGATGAACTATAAGATCGAGGTCATGCAGGTGACAGCAGTAGTAGGACCTACTGTGACTCTTTACAAGGTGGTTCCGGCTCCTGGCGTAAAGGTGTCTGCCATCGAGAATCTGCATAGGGAGATCGGTATGGCGTTGGGAGCGAAGGGCGTGCGAGTGGTGGTCCTTCCGGACTGCGTGGGTATCGAGGTTGCCAATAGAGAACCGTCGATCGTGCCTTTGAAGAAGACTCTTAACGACGATTCGTTCAGGAATACGAAGTTCGAGCTTCCGATTGCCATAGGATATACCATTACGAAGAAGGTCAAGACATTCGACCTTGCAGCCGCTCCGCATCTTCTTGTAGCGGGTGCGACACAGCAGGGTAAGTCTGTGGGTCTCAATGTGATCATATCGTCTCTTCTTTATGCGAAGCATCCTTCGGAACTCAAGTTTGTCTTCATCGACCCGAAGATGGTGGAGTTTACATCTTACAATTCGCTTCTGAAGCATTATCTTGCCGTCATGCCGATGGCAGCAAGTGAGGAAGACGAGCGTGAACATGCAATCGTCAAGGACTCAAAGCATGCCGAGCAGGTTCTCAACTCTCTCTGCATCGAGATGGATGAACGATACAAGCTTCTCGCTATGGCAGGTGTTAACAACCTGAAGCTCTATAATGAGAAGTATAAGGACAGATATCTGCTCCCGAAAGATGGTCATAAGTACCTTCCGTATCTCGTGGTAGTCATAGATGAGTATGCCGACCTTACGATGGCGGGTGGTGCCGGCCCTGAAGCGAGAAAGGCTGCAAAGAACATTGAGGCTGCAATCGTCCGTCTTGCACAGAAGGGAAGGGCAGCCGGAATACATGTGATCATCGCGACCCAGCGTCCTTCCGTGAATGTGATCACCGGTCTGATCAAGACCAACTTCCCTACAAGAATCGCCTTCAGGGTAGTGTCCAGAGTCGATTCAGCTACTATCCTTGACACGAATGGCGCAGAAAATCTCATCGGTAGGGGAGACATGCTTTACTATGCAGGTGTGGAGATGGAGCGCGTGCAATGTGCTTTGGTCAGCATGAAGGAGATCAACAGAATCACTTCTTTCATTGGAGACCAGACAGGATACAAGAAATGCTACAATACTCCTTATTATCTTCCTGTGCCTGAATCGCAGGACGGTGAGACCAGTGGCGGAAACATCGATATGCAGAATATCGATCCTATGTTTGAAGAGGCGGCACGCATGGTCGTGGCAAATCAGAAGGGATCGACATCCGATCTCCAGAGGCGTTTAGGCATGGGATATGCAAGAGCCGGAAGAGTTATGGACCAGCTTGAAGGAGCCGGTATCGTAGGCCCGCAGGAAGGAGCCAAGCCGCGTCAGGTACTTGTGTCTGATTTCCAGGAACTTGACGAGATACTCATGCATTTCACACGATGATATGGTAAAAATCCTGAAATATTTCTGTACGGCCTTTCTGATCTTGTGTTCAGGAGGGCTGTCTGTCTTTTCTCAAAACCGTCTTGACGGTTTCTTCGGTTTGATTGACAGTTCGTGCGCGTCCTTCAAATGTACATACAGTCTTGTCCCTTCGAAGAATTCAGCTATGTCCCGTGTCGGAACAGTCACCGGCAGTGCGTCTGTATGCATTCAGGGTGAGGCTTATGTCTTTGATGGCGACGGCCTTGTGATAAAGTCTGACGGGAAGGAAATCTGTGTTATTGACAGTAATGCAAAGGAAGCAGTATTCGAGTCTGTGCCCGAAGACCTGTCAGAAGCAGACTTTCTTCAGAATCCTGCCTTGCTGATCTGTGGATTGAAAGATAATTTCAGATTGAAAAGTTCTTCTGCTGAAGAATTTGTACTTGAGCCTGTTGTTGATTGCGGAATAGTGGAGTGCAGGCTTCTTTTTTCCGCAAATGCACAGGGGCCGTCTTCTGCCTTCTTCAAGCTTTCTGATGGGGGGATGCTTGAGGTCAAGATGACAGATTATGCCTTCCATCCGGAAAGGTCTTCCGACTATTTCATCCAGGACCAGTCATCGTTCGATTCCGACTGGATTCTTACAGACCTGCGGTAATTTTCTGATTACCAGCTTCCGCCGGCTCCACCGCCTCCGAAAGAGCCTCCGCCAAATCCTCCGAATCCGCCACCGAACGAGCCGCCGCCAAAACCACCTCCGAACGAGCTTCCACCGAATGAGTTTCCTCCGCGGATGATTATCGGTCCTGTGGTGAATACATCGTCATATCTGCTTCCGCCGCTTCCGCCGCTTCCGCCGTTGTTGCCGTTCTTCATGGCAATGGCAAGGATAAGAAGGATGATGGTTAAAACCACCAGAAATGCCATGATCATGATTATATCATCTTCTTCGTCAAGGCCATCCGTGGCTTCGGAAATCTCACCGCTTGCAAGCTTCATCAGCATTCCGCATGCTTCGCTGACACCTCCGAAATAATCGTTCTCCTTGAAATGAGGTATCATCAGATTGTTGATGATCCTTTTTGCATATGCGTCTGGAATTGCTCCTTCGAGTCCGTAGCCCACTGCTATGAAGACCTCTCCCGGGGTTGAAGTCTTCGGCTTTACCAGAATAACAATACCGTTGTCAAACTTTTCCGAACCGACACCCCATTCAAGGCCTGTCCTTATGGCATATTCCGATGCAGACATGCCTTCAAGGTCGTCTACTGTGAGAACTGCGATCTGATTGGATGTGGAATCGCTGAATGCAGTCAGAATCCTCTCGAGACCTGCTTCCTGTCCGCTTGAAAATAGATCGGCATAATCGTTCACCAGGCGCTCGGGCTGGGGCTTTGCCGGTATAGCTGACAGCTGTAGTGCCATGAATGATGCCACCACAGCCAGTATATGTCTGAATGTCCTTGCTATCATCTGTACGCAGTTTTAGTTTCCGAATGATATTTCGTCTGGCTGCTCGTTCACATCATTCTGCTGGTACGGAAAGAATTCCTTGAGTTTTTCTCCCACCATCCGTACGGCCTGAGAAAGTCCTTCCGTGAATCTTCCTTCGCGGAATTCTCTTCCCATCAATAAAGATATGTCATCCCAGAAATTATCAGGCACGATGTCGTTGATTCCCTTGTCTCCCACTATGGCGAAGACCTTGCTGTTACATGCGAGATATATCAGCACGCCGTTCCTGCGCTCTGTCCTGTGCATTCCCAGATTGCAGAACACTTCTTCTGCCCTTTCTACTGGATTGCCCGTACATCTGCTGTCAATGTGGATGCGGATTTCTCCCGATGTGTCTTTTTCTGCCAATCTGACCGCGTCCACAACAGTCTGCTGCTGGTCCGCGGTCAGAAATCTATCCGGTCTCATATGTCTGATTGACTAAAACTCTACCTTTGGTGCTGTCTCTGCTCCGGCCTGTGCTTCGAAGTATGCCTTTTTCTCGAATCCGAATACTGAAGCGAGGATGTTGTCAGGGAATTTCCTGATAAGGGTGTTGTAGGCCTTGGCTGTCTCGTTGAACTTCATCCTTTCAGTCGAGATCCTGTTTTCCGTGCCTTCAAGCTGTGCCTGAAGTTCGAGGAACTGCTGGTTTGCCTTGAGGTCAGGATAATTCTCCTGGATAAGAAGGAGTCTTCCGAGTGCGGATGAAAGCTCTCCCTGTGCCTGGTTGAACTGTGCGAGAGCCTCCTCTGTAAGATCTGAAGGGTCTACTGTAAGCTGTGTGGCCTTTGCGCGGGCAGCGACAACATTCTCAAAAGTTGAAGATTCATGTGCTGCGTATCCCTTTACGGTTGCCACGAGGTTGGGAACAAGGTCTGCCCTTCTCTGGTATACATTCTCGACCTGTGACCATGCGGCCTGTACATTTTCGTCCGCTACGACCATATTGTTGTATGCACCCTTCACCCAGATGAATCCTCCAAGAAGGATAGCTGCTATAATTATAATTGTAAGAAGTCCCTTTTTCATATCGGTTATGGTTTATGAATATCAGTTTTCACGAACGCATCTTACTGATGCTCCGAATGTGTTGATGTTTCCTTTGTTGATGAACATGTCCGGCTGGTCGTCGATGATATATCTGTAATATGCCATGTCTTCTTCACCTTCCACCTTGTCTGCAGTCCAGAAAGCCGCGTAGTCATATATTCCGAAGTATGCTGCTGTCGGATACGAACCGTCTGCATTCTTCGCGCCGAGGTTGGCATATCCGGCAGAGAGTACAGCGAGTTCTGCCTTGTTGGTGATTTCACCCACCTTTGGCCAATATTCCCACATCTTCTGTGAGTTGAACTCTGCATTACACATCAGGTCAGCGGCTATTCCAGGGATAATCTCATGTTCTGATGCACTGATTCCGGATTTCACAGATGCCGCGAGTGCGACCCACTCCGCGTCAGTAGGGAGCCTCCATCCTTCAGGACACGCATTAATCGCTTCGTTATATGAGTAGTATATTCCAAGTACATTTGACATTGCTTCCGCGTTGGCGTATGGGGTGCCTGCCGAAGGATCTGCAAGATTGTTGCGGAACCAGTCAAGTCCTGCGTGGTTCTTATAATAGTATCTTGTGCCCTTGAACTCTATTGAAGGGTCAGACTCCTTGATTTCTGTGCCTGTGATACTGCCGTCGATACCACCTTCGACAACAGTGACATATTTCGAGGTGTATGCTGTAGAGTAGCCTTTAGCGAAGCCGTAGCAGCTCACTGTGTATGTCTTGAGGGTGTCTGGGAATTTGTATGTGAATGAGCCGTCCGACTCCTTTCCACCAGGTTTTGGAGACATTCCGTTCTCCAGTCTCACAGTGTCGTATGCACTCATGCCAGGAGTTACCTTCCAGTAGTAGCCGATTCCCTTTCCGTCAGGATGAGATATTCCTTTCGGCGTCATCTTGAGTGTCTGGTGCGGTTCGATAAACTGCTGTGCGTAGAATGTCAGAGCGCCTTCAAGTGAGGGAAGCGCTTCAGATTCATCATCTTTCTTGCATGATATTGCAGCGAAAATTGCAGCTGCAGTGAAAATAAGTGGTATCAGTTTGCGAAAATTCATTTTCTTTCCTGCTGTTTTTATATGACAATCTTGCAAATATCGGTATTTTTGTTTGAAAAACCGCTACCTTTGTACAAATACTTTGCCTTAACGCTGTCATGAAGATAATTATCCGCATTTTTTTATACGTTTTGCTGTTTTTGCCAGCCTTTTCATGTGTTCCCAAAGATCGCTATGTGACGATTACCGGATATGCGCAAGGTGGTACATATACCGTGAAACTGAACCTCAACGGTCATGACGGTCATGTCAGTGCGGAACCCGAGGAAATAAGAGATTCCATAGATTCTATCCTTTCCCGTATCGACAAGTCTTTGTCCGGGTATAACAGGAACTCTCTTCTGAGCCGCTTCAATGCAGGTGAGCCAGTCTCTCCGGACAGCCTTTTCACTGAAATATATTCTCATGCATGGACTGTATATGACGAGACGGCGGGCGTGGTAGATGTGGCATCAGCGCCCCTGTTCGACATCTGGGGTTTCGGCTTCAAGACCGGTGAAATGCCTACGGAAGAAGCTGTCATGGAGGTGAAGGCCGGATGCGGACTCCGAAGGATGAAAAGAAACATGCCGGAGATGGTCAGCGACGGTGTCCTGAATCCTGCTTCGATGCTTTCGGAGGACGGACCTCTGCCGCAGCTTAATTATAATGCGATTGCGCAAGGCTACAGCTGCGATGTCGTTGCCCGTTATCTTTATTCAATAGGTGTCAAGGACATGATGGTCGATATAGGCGAGATCTTCTGTGACGGATGTAATCCTTCCGGCAGACAGTGGACGCTGGGAATTGACCGTCCCGTGGACGGAAATAACGACCCCGGCGCGCAGATGCAGGGAATATTCCGTGCCCCTGCAGGCCCTCATGGCATCGTGACCTCGGGAAACTACCGTAAATTCTATGTCCGTGACGGCAGGAAATATTCCCACTCTATCGACCCGCGCACCGGCTATCCTGTTGATCATCAGCTTTTAAGCGCAACGATAGTGGCTGCTGATGCGATGACGGCAGATGCGTATGCCACGTATTGCATGGTTATAGGACTTGACGCGTCGAAGGAGTTTCTGATGTCCCGCCCTGATCTGGAAGGCTGCCTCATTTATGATGAGGACGGTGTCTTCAGGACATGGTGCTCTGACGGCTTCGTGCTCGAGGAGATCTGATTCCCTACATCGTGGCAATGATTTCAAGCGAGCGGACCAGGGCCGTGACAAGAAATTCCACTCCATTCAGCATGAGTTCCGGACATATGCCTGCCTGATCCAGCAGCAGTGCAATGAGTGCCCCCGGGATGACCAGTCCCGCCAGAGGCAGGGCAATGAGGTTCGTCAGCAGGAAATGCTTCGGGAATGTATGGAAATAGAGCCATGCCAGAGGAGCTGTTGTCAGCTGGCAAGAAATGGATAAGGCTGTTGAATTCCATATACGTCGGAGAAAGTTCCATGATGTCCGTTCTGTATCCTCTTCTTCAGGCCATGCCGATCTCATACCTGGATAAATGAATGCTATTCCGGCCATTGCGGCATAGGATAGCTGAAAGCTTATGCTGCTTGCCGAATGGGGCGATGCAGCAAGCTGTATAACCATTGATATAAGTGTGAGGAAGGGGAGGCTGCAATGTCGGTGAGTCAGTGTGGATGCTTCTCTTAATGTGATGAATATCAGTGCTCTGACTGTTGACGGACTTGCCCCGGTGGCCAGCGTGTAGAAACCGCATATCAGGAATGTCATGGCCGAACGGAAGACTGTGGCCTTTCTCGTGTTGCCGGTCACTGACAGAAAATATCTGACGATGGCATATATGATTCCGAGATGAAATCCGGACAGTGCAAGCAGGTGTGATGCTCCGCTTTTCCTGAACGCTGCCGTCAGATGTTCAGGCATGCCTGACCTTTCTCCCGTGATAAAGGCTTTGAGCAGAGCGTTTGTGTTCGTGGATGCGAACTGCAGCCCGTCTATAGCCGCGCCTATCCTTTCCCCGAATCCTGCTGCCGCTGCCGTCAGACCGCATTTCATGTCGCTTGATGATAGGATGATGTCGTTGAATCCGCATGATATCCCGGTAAGGAATGCGAGGGCAGTCACGAAAATGAAGGCCTTTCTTTGCAGAAGCCTTCTTCCGCTCTCCGTCAGGATGAATATAAGTATTGAATAAATGGTTGCAGCTGAAGTGGCCGCAATGTCTGGAATGCCGTCATGCAAGAGGTTTCCTGCATAGATTGCAGTTGTGACCCCTGCGGCAAAAGGCAGCGCGAATCCCGCCGTTTCTCTCTCCACTGTCATTTCGCACCTGTTTTTTGCGAAAGTAGCGATTATTTTTATAACTTTGCAAAGATGGACCGGAAATTCTTCCGGATTCATATTGAAAACGGAAAATCAAGAATCAAACAACAGATAAAATGATCATTTTAGTACTCAATTGCGGAAGCTCATCACTTAAGTATCAGCTCCTTGATATGAAGAATGATGAGGTGTACGATCTTCTCGCCAAAGGTATTGTCGAGAGAATCGGTATGGAAACAGGCTGCCTCAAGCATCAGGCGACCGGAAAAGAGAAACTTGTAAAGGAAATGCCTATCGAGGACCATACTGTCGGTATCAGGGCGGTGATGGATGCTCTCCTGGACAAGGAGTTCGGAGTCCTTTCTACACTCGAGGACATCGAGGCTGTAGGACATCGTGTGGTTCATGGTGCAGAAGAGTTCGTTTGCAGCCAGCTCATTACGGATAAGGTTGTCGAGCAGCTTGAGAAGTGCTCGGTGTTCGCTCCTCTCCATAATCCTGCAAACATCCTCGGAATCAAGGCTGTGTCGGCTGTTCTTCCTACAGTACCGCATGTGGGTGTGTTTGATACAGCATTCCATCAGACCATGCCTTCATATGCCTATATGTATGCTCTTCCGTATGAGTATTACGAGAAATATGGTATCCGCCGTTATGGATTCCACGGAACCAGCCACAGATATGTGTCTGCAAAGGGTGCGAAATTCGCCGGACTGGACATCAATTATTCGAAGATCATCACATGCCACCTCGGAAACGGCAGCTCTATCGCTGCAGTGGTAAACGGTAAGTCAATCGATACTACAATGGGTTTCACTCCGCTTGAAGGACTCATCATGGGTACACGATGCGGAAGCATTGACCCTGAAATCGTTACATATCTCCAGGAAAAGGAAGGTCTCACTCCTTCTGAAATGAGCAGGATCCTCAACAAGCAGAGCGGTTTCCTCGGTCTTTCATGCGTGTCATCAGATGCTCGTGACCTTGACGATGCTGCCAATGAAGGCCATCCGAAGGCAAAGCTTACACTCAAGAAGCTTACATATGAGATCATAAAGTATATCGGTGCATATACAGCTGCGATGAACGGTGTAGACCTTATCGTGTTTACAGGTGGAATCGGCGAGAACAACAGCAGACTCCGTCGCAGGGTATGCGAGAACCTTGCTTATCTTGGTGTTAAGTTCGATTACGATGCAAATGTGGTAAGAGGCGTTGATACTATCATCACTCTTCCTGATTCAAAGGTGAAGGTTGCACTCATTACAACCAATGAGGAGCTTATGATCGCCCGCGATACAATGAACATCGTTCAGAACGAGGAGTAATATCAAACAATCAGTCTATTATGTTTACAGGTTTCGATGAGATATTTGCCGAGCTTCAGAGCAGAGGCGCGAAGAAAAGAATGGTTGCGGCATGGGGCGTGGACAGCCACACCATAGCTGCTGCCGGAAAGGCTGTCGCACTTGGTCTTGTTGAGGTGACTCTTGTCGGCGATCAGAAGCTGATAGAAGAGGCATGCAGGGAAGAGGGCGTGGACATGTCATGCTTCACTATCCTGCATAATCCGGACGAAATTCCGTCTGTTGCTCAGGCAGTGCAGATGGTACGCGAAGGACAGGGCGATTTCCTCATGAAGGGACTTTGCTCTACTGACAAGTTCCTCCGTGCCGTGCTTAACAAGGAGACAGGTCTTCTTCCTCCGAAGGGTACTCTTACCCATTGTACGACTTTGGAGATTCCAAGCTACCATAAGCTTCTTTTTGTAGGAGATGTGGCTGTGATTCCGGCTCCGGACTTCAAGCAGAAGCAGATCATCATGGACTGTCTGGTCAAGACAGCCAAGGCTGTGGGAGTGGAGAAGCCGAAGGTTGCCATAATTGCTGCAACTGAACAGGTGCTTACAAGCCAGCCGGCTACAGTCGAGGCTGCAATGCTCTCCAAGATGGTTGAGCGTGGTCAGATCAAGGGCTGCATAGCCGACGGTCCACTTGCACTCGATGTTGCCATAGATAAGGAATCTGTAGAGATCAAGGGCCTTGTCAGCCCGGTTGCAGGAGATGCAGACTGCCTTCTTTTCCCTAACATAGAATCGGGTAATGTCTTCTATAAGGCAAACTCGAAGCTGGTGCAGGGTGTCAGACAGGCAGGTATTCTGGTGGGAGCAAAGGTTCCGTGCGTACTTTCGAGCCGTGCGGACAGCATAGATACGAAGCTCAACTCCATTGCCATTGCCGCCATGTCCGCTAAATAATTAGTTGACTACGGATTAATAACGATATAATATTGAAAAATATGAAAGGTAGAATACTGGTAATCAATACCGGCTCCACCTCGACAAAGATCGCTGTCTATGATTCGGGCGAGATGATGTTTGAAAAGAACCTCACTCACTCGGCTGAAGAGATTGCACAATACGAATCCGTGATGGATCAGACGCCTATGCGCCGTGATACCATCACGGATTTCCTTTGCGAGAAGGGAGTTGAACTTGAAACTATTGATGTGGCTATGGCCAGAGGCGGACTCATTACTCCTATCAGAACCGGAGTCTATGAGGTCAATCAGGAGATGCGTGATGCCTTGATGGCTGCAAAGGAGGGTGCACATGCATGCAACCTCAGCGCTCTGATTGCTGATGATATCGCTGTTATGGTGAATGAAGCCCGCGCGGCAAAGGGTGTGACTGAAAAATGTCGTGCCTTCATTGCGGACCCTCCTATGGCGGACGAGATGCTTCCGGAGGTGAAGGTGGGAGGACTTCCTGAATTCCCGAGAAGGACTCTCTTCCATGCGCTGAACTCGCGTGCGATGGTACGAAGGTATGCCCGCAGCGTAGGAAAGACCAATAAGGAGGTCACAGTGATCGTGGCCCATATGGGTGGAGGCTCGTCTGTGTCCCTTCATAGAAACGGCCTTGTCATAGATACGAATGACGCATTGGGCGGTGACGGCCCTATTAGTCCGGAAAGAGCCGGTTCTGTTCCTGGATTCCCGCTTGTAGAGATGTGCTTCAGCGGTGAGTATACCAAGGATCAGGTGAAGAAGAAACTTGTTGGACGTGGCGGAGCTGTATCTTATTTCGGAACCAATGACATCCGTGAGATAATTGCCCGTGCCGAATCGGGTGATGAGGCTTGTGAAACATTCCTCAAGGGCTTCAGTGTCTCTGTGGCCAAGTATGTCGGTGCTCTTGCAACCGTTGTAGGCGGCAAGGTTGACGCGATCGTGCTTACAGGAGGAATCGCTCACGCGAAGTCTATTGTCGAAGATATCAGAAGCAGGGTAGAGTTTATCGCTCCTGTTGAGGTATATGCCGGTGAAAATGAACTTGAATCGCTTGCAGAGAACGGATATGGCATCCTTGCAGGTGAGTTTGACATAAAGTACTATCATCCGGACCATTTCTGATCCGGATGTTTCCTTTATTCAAACAGGTTTCTTGCCGGCAGCTTGTCGCTGTAAAGTTCCCGGCACTGTTTGAAGAGGGCATCAGTATATCTGGCCTGACCAGGGCCTCTCCATGTGCTGGTGTTGGTTATCATTATCCAGCATTCGCCGTCAGGGAAATATTTTACGAGGGCAGCCGTGCCGGAAAGTGTTCCGGTGCGGCTCCATCCTTTTTCAGGGGCGGTGTCGTTCCATCCCAATGAGAATGTATCCTTGTCGAAATATTCGGTCATCTGTGCTACGGCTTCTGGGGAAATGATATCCTTCACTTCAGGCTTTCCGTCTATCGATGCTACCAGACGCGCTATTTCGGCAGGTGAGCCGCACCATGCTCCGGCTCCTGAAAGCAGAGGTATGTTGTTTCCTCCGTAGCATCTTTCCACCATTCTTCCGCTGCCTGTGTATTCCTCCACGAATTTGCCGTCCCCTTCGTGAGTGTAATATCTCACCTCATTCTCCCTCTTGTCACTGTAGTATGAGCCTCCGATATGCATGTCGAAGCAGCCGGCCGGATACAGGACATCTTCCCTGATGAATTGTTCATATGGCTTGCCAGATACTTTTTCAATTATTTCAGACAGAAGAAGATAGCCGAAGTTGGAATATTTCTGCCATTCGCCTGGCATGAATCGCAGCTGTCTGCCGAGCACAAGACGGTAGAAGTCCTCCTTTACCGGAGGACAGTCAAGCTGCATCTGGTTCATCACATCCCTTGATGAGAAAAGAGGATCCCTGTAGAAGCCTCCCTGATGACGCAGAAGATGTTCCACAGTTATCTTTTTGTAGTTCCTGTCTCTGATAACAGATGTGAATAAAGTATCGTTCAGGATTCCCGACGGACCGAACACCGTATCCTTTATGCTCAATGAATCCCTGTCCTGAAGGACCATTATGCCCGCTGCTGTGATAAGCTTGGATACGGATGCCATCCTTAATATATGCGACGGCTCCATCTTTATACCCTTTGCCTCCTCTGCCCAGCCGTAACCTTTCGCATAAAGAAGTGAGTCGTTGCGCATGATGGCCAGGGATGCGCCCTTGATGTGCCACTGCTGCATATATGTCCTGACCTTTCTGTCAAGACCTTCCAGGCCTTCGATTTCCGACATCTTGTTGCTTAATGTGTCGTTCAGGTATATGCGCGGCTTTTCAAGCGGAGCCGGCTTCTGCAAAGGCTTATGAATAATTACAAAAGCTGTCGCGATTGCGGCAGCTGCTATTATTGATAATATGATGGTTGTAATGCCTTTCTTCATTTTTCTTTATTATAGTCTTCCTGACTTGCGTGCGAAATCTATGATGAAGTCAGCTGTGCCTTCGATGCCAAGGATGCTTGAGTCTATGCACAGATCATAAGTGGAGGCAACGCCCCAGTTTCCGAATGTGTAGTAGTTGTAGTATTCAGCTCTCTTCTTGTCTTTCTCTTCTGCGAGTCTTGTCGCCTCGTCAAGTGATATTCCGGCTCTTTCCGCTATACGGGCCGCCCGGATTTCCAGAGGAGAAGTGAGGAATACATTCAGCGTGCAATCATTCTCGCGAAGGATGTAGTCGGAACATCTGCCGACTATGACTGCCGGACCTTGTTCGGCAATGTTCATTATCGTGTGACTCTGCATTTTGAAGAGTCCTCTGTCGCTCATGTAGTTTTCAGTTTCGCTGAATCCGTTCGCAAAGATTGAGGAAAGGGAGAAGAATCTTTTCTTCTCGTCGCTTTCTTCAAACAGTTCTTTGCTGAACCCGCTGTCCTGTGCTGCCTTCCTGATCAATTCCTTGTCATACACAGGGATTCCGAGCTTCCTTCCCAATTCGGCAGCGACGCTGTTACCTCCGCCACCGAACTGTCTTCCTATATTGATGATGATCTTCTTGTCCATGTCTGTATGTCTTTATAACTGACCTCCGAGAATTGTTCCCTCTTCTCCGTCCTTAAGCTTGTTGAATTTCCTGAAAAGCTGTCTCAAGAGTACTGCTGTAAGTAATGCGGACAACAGGTCGGAAACAGGGAAACTCATCCATACTCCGTTAGCTCCATGCCATATGGGAAGGGTGTACAGAAGCGGAAGCAGGAAAAGGATCTGTCTTGAAAGTGACAGTATGACTGACTTCCTTACCATGCCGAGACTCTGGAAGAAGTTTGTACCGATCATCTGGAATCCTACGATAGGGAATCCTAAAGTAAGTATCCTCAATCCTTCTGACGACATGTCCAGGAGAGCTTCATCGTGGGTGAATATTCCGGCTGCGAGTCTTGGTATGAACATTCCGATAGCAAAACATATGCAGGTTACGATCGTAGCATATTTGGCTGTCATCCAGAATACTTCCCTGACTCTTGAATATTGTCGCGCACCATAGTTGTATCCGGCGATAGGCTGCATGCCCTGGTTGAGGCCCATACATATCATTATGAACATGAATATGAACCTGTTGCAGATTCCATAGGAACCGATGCCGAGGTCACCGCTGTAGTCGCGAAGCTGCTGGTTGATGAAGAGTGTCACAAGACATGCTGCGGCATTCATGAGGAATGGTCCCATTCCTATGGCCAGCGAGTCCTTTGCCACGCGCATATCGAGCTTGAACAGACCTTTCTCGAAGTGGAAGGCACGGCTCCTGTCGCTGAAGTGTCTCAAGACCACAATCATTGCTGCTGTCTGTGCAAGGACTGTAGCCCATGCTGCTCCTGCTATTCCCAAGTCAAAGACAAAGATGAATATAGGGTCAAGAATCGTGTTGAACACCACTGTGAATATGGTCAGTCCCATGGCTTTCTTCGGACTTCCCGACGACCTCATGGCCGCATTCAGGCCAAAATACAGATGGGTGACTACATTTCCTATGAGGATGATGCTTATGTATTCCTTTGCATATGGGAGAGTGTTCTCGCTCGCTCCGAAGAAATAGAGGATCGGGTCTATGAATATCAGGGCTATTGCCATGAATATCAGACCGATGATCACATTGAGACTGACTACATTTCCGAGAACCTTGTTGGCGGCCTTATAGTTTTTCTGACCAAGAAGGACTGACAGCATTGTTGCGGCTCCTGCTCCCACAAGGGTTCCGAAGGCTGTCGAGAGGTTCATCAGAGGAAATGTGACCGCAAGTCCTGAAATTGCAAGAGGGCCTACGCCCTGGCCGATGAAGATGCTGTCCACCATGTTGTACAGCGAAGATGCTGTCTGCGCGATGATGGCCGGCAACGCATACTGCTTAAGGAGCTTGCCGATCTTTTCCGTTCCAAGTTCTAAAGGTATTGCTGACTTTTCTGCCATCCTAGTCTTCCGGTTTTGCAACTACTTCGATCTCGAACACAAGCGGAGAATATGACGGAATACTCGATCCGCTTCCGCTATATGAATAGCCTAACGGTGAGTAGAATACGCCGACTCCTTTTTCAAAGGCATGCATATGCCAGAGAGTAAGTGCGAATCCATAGATGATATCAGAGTTGTTTGCTCCCATGGTCAGCTCTGCAGCCTTTTCTCCCCACTTTATCTTTACAGGCTCATAGGTTTTGCCTGCATTGTAGAGACCGTTGTCCTTTGCTGTCTTCTCGTTGGTGGTGTCGAATACAAGTCCGTTGAGAAGCTTTCCGGTGTAGTTGATATATATGGTTGTGTCTTTAGGGAAAGCCTTTGTCGTAGTGCCCGGAGTGATGGTCTGGTAGTAGAATCCGGTAGTGTCGTTCACCGGCTTGGTGAAGACTGCAGGGTTCGCCTTGATGTATTTCTCTATCTGGGAGATTTCGTATTTGTTGATGCTGTCTGTGAAATCAGTTATGGTGATGTCGTAGATAGAGTTCTCGTATGACGAAGCGTGATTGAGATAGTCTTCAGGCTTGTCGTATTTCGAATAGGTCATGAGCCATCCAGGGATTATGACCTTCTTTCTTCCTCCCACCTTCATTCCTATGATGGCATCGGCCAGGCCGGCCTGGATGGTGTTGTCGATGGTGGTGATCACTTTCGGACCATAGTATGAAGTCGTGTCATACTGTCCGAGCTGTTTTGCAGTTTCCTTGTCTGTGAATGATGTGATGTTGCCTTCCAGGTCAGTGATGACGTAGTCTGCATATACAAAACCGTCTTTCTTGACCTCGGCACCTTTGCCGGCTTCTTCTTCTATGACGTATATTCCGAGTCCTGACGGCTTCACGTTCGGCCAGTTTGTCTGCATCCATGCATCGAAATACCTCTTCGCACTCTCGTTTGGTCCTGGTTCTACAGTCCTTGCGCATGCTGCAGCACCTGCTGCTATGACGATGTAGGCGATTGCCTTGAAAATCTTCTTCATTTTAATCAGTTGAAATTGAACCTGCAAAGATAGTAAAAATTGTCATTAATGCTAATCGTTGGATACACTGACTACCCAAATCTGAAAAGCCAGGGCGGAATTAGCAGGAATCATGCCAAATGTGCTGTTTCCGAATGCATCCTTTCCGTTGAAGAGAATGTCGCATTCTTCTCCCGCCTTGACGCCGATCAGGCCGTAATGAAGTCCCTTCAGAAGCTCGGTCTCCCCAAGGTTCACCTCGTAAAGTGAATAATCCGGGTCGGTCAGGTTGAATCCGTTGCTTTCGGCTGTCACCTGGTGGTTTGTGGTGAACAGGCCGGACCTGTCTATTTTGCCTGAAAATATATAGCCTGCATAATAGAAGGAAACGGATCCGTCTGGCTTCAGTTCCGGTCCCTCTCCCTCTTTCTTGACAAGGCGTGCGGATCCGTTGTTGTGGACTACTCTGGGCGTTACTGTCCATGAGGTGTCTCTCGAGACAGTCTCGTAAACGGTGTCTATCCTTTCGGTCGAGTCGATCTTCATCGTCTCTTCCGGTTCACCGTATTCGTTTGTTCCGGTGACATAGGTGGTGTCATATACCGTTACTGTCTGGGTGTGGAATCCCAATGTGTCGATGATAGTCTCGTCGAATGTCTTTGTGTTACTGGTGATGTAGCTGTTGACATACGAGTCGATCTGGGTGTCCTGCTTGTTGTAGGCTTCTTCGAGCTTCGCCTTTATGCATGAACTTGCAGCGATGCACAGAAGCAGTATTGCAAATATTCTATTCTTTATCTCCATTTTCTTCCTTGAGAAATATATGTGTATGTGTTTCAATGTATTCTGCTGCATCTTCCATGCCTTTGATGTCTTCCGGGATGTGGAGCTTTCCGCCGGCGGCGTTTTCGTGTCCTCCTCCGTTGAAGTATCTGACTGCGCATCTGTTTGCTGAAGTCCCCCTCTTCGACCTGATCGATACTCGTACCTTTCCCTCGTCTTCCTTTAACAGAAAGCTCATCCTCACCCTGTCTATTGACAGCGGGATATTTACAAATCCTTCAGTGTCGCCTTCCTTGATGTCGTAATCATCCATTGTCTTCCTGTCGAGGATTATATAGGCCACGCCATCGTCAGTGACAGTCATCAGGTCTTTCAATACATGTCCCATCAGCCTTATCCTGTTTTCGCTGTACTGGTTGTAGAGGCGCATGAGTATGTAGTCTCTGTCGACTCCTGTGGTAAGGAGCGCAGATGCCATCTTCAGTGTTGACGGGAATGTCGAGTTCGCAAAATTGTTCGTATCTGTTGTCATTCCTGTCATCAGTGCCGTGGCTGACATCGGAGGCAGCGCGGAAGGGTCATGTGCAATCCTGCGCGTCTCGATCAGGACGGAGTATAGCAGCTCCGAAGCGGATGATATGTCGGTTTCGGAAAACACCAGGTCAAAGTCCTCTCTCTTCGGATTCAGGTGATGGTCTATGAGTATCTTGTCTGCCTTGGATTCGGCCAATGCCTGTTCAAGACTGTCGGTCCTGTGGAATGCGTTGAAGTCAAGGCATAATATCAAGTCGCTGTCCTTCAATAGAATGTGAGCTTCCTGCGGGAGCTCTGCACTGATGATCAGGTCTGATGTCGGAATGCTGTCTGCAAGAAAGTCGAGGTATGCGGGATGTCTGTCGTTAAGGATGATCTTTACGCCCGATTTTCCGCATGCCTTCAGGTAATGGTACAGAGCTGTGCAGCTGCCGATCGCATCACCGTCCGGCTTCATGTGTGTGACGATCGCGATTCTACGGGCACCGTCAATCATTTTCTCGAATCTGTCTATGTTGAAGGAATTGATGTCTTCCATTGTTTTATGTCATTGTTTCGGCTGCAAAATTACAAAATTATATTGCATTTCATAAATCAATTTCCTAACTTTGTCCGGCATTTTGGAAAGAAAAATATAAACACTAAAATAATGGGTTCAATAATTAGAAAGGTATTTACCTACTTGCTTCTCCCGGCAGCTATCGCGGGATTGACTTATGCTCTCGTTAAAAGTATCATGGAGCCTGTGGAATTCAACAAGCACAAGGATTACAGAACAGAGATCGCAGTACAGCGTCTCAAGGACATCCGTGATCTTCAGGTGGCTTTCAAGAATGTAAACGCGCGTTACTCGCCGACAATTGACTCCCTCATCTGGTTCTACAACGAAGGCAGCATGACTATTACCCTTCAGGTGGGTTCAAAGGACGACTCTCTCGCAATGGCCAACACTGACCGCGTAAAGAAGCAGTTCCGTAACCTCAAGGGCGAGAAGCTCAATCAGAAGCTTCATGAGCTCTATCTCGCAGGTGAGCAGAACCTCGTGTTCCAGGTAAACAGCAAGATTCCTGTAAAGGACACGCTCTTCACAGACCGTCATGGTTTCGTTGTTGACTCGCTCGCATTCATTCCGTTCAGTGGTGATTCAATCATCATGGAGTCTACTATCAAGAAGGTTTCTGGTGTGAATGTTCCTCTCTTTGAGGCTTCAATGCCATACAAGAGCCTCCTCAAGGGACTTGACAATCAGCTTCGCGTCAACCTCGATGCAGAACAGGAAGACAAGGGACGTTACAAGGGTCTTCAGGTCGGCAGTATTACAGCACCTAACAACAATGCAGGTAACTGGGAGTAGTCGCTGACTATGGCAAATATGAAAGACAGGATATCCATTCAAGTCGGCTTGAGTGGATATTCTTTTAAGATACAGGCCGATGGTGTGACGCGTTCTTCCGGATGGATGGGCGCAGAACGCATTTTTACCACTGCGGAGCTGCAGAGGAGATATGAGGATGTGGATATTGCTGTATTCACGCCCAAATGGACGCTCGTTCCTGCACAGTTCCATCATCCGATGCATGTACGTAAGATGCTGGCTGAAGTGGTGGATCTTTCAGAAACCGATCCTGTAGATTCTGTCGAGGTGCCGGAGTTTGCCGCAGTGCTTCTTTATTCAAATGCGATAGGGGAGACCCTGTCAAAGATGCTTTCAGAGACAGTCGTCAGGACAGACGGCTCAAAGGCCCGTCCTCTACCGGAAATATTTTATATGTTGGGAAACCTCAAGGATATTCCTGACTATAACAAGATCCTGGCTTCTTTCAAGGACGGATGCCTTCATCTTGTAATCGCCCAGGGCAAGAGTCTGCTTCTTTGCAATTCCTTCCAGGCTCCGGATTTCACGACTGCCGAGTATTTCATCTTTCTTGCGATGAAGAAGCTTCAGCTCAATCCTGAAGTTTCAACGATATTTTTCCGCACGGAACTTACTGATGAGCAGGAAATGTCGCTCTATCGTTATTTCAGGAATGTCGAGCAGATATAATATAGGTATCATATGAGGATAATCGGAGGAAAATACAGAGGCAAGACCATTCTGCCACCTAACGGATACAAGGCGAGGCCTACGACAGATTTTGCAAAGGAAGGTCTGTTCAATATACTTAATAATGAATATGAGATGGAGGGACTGCAGGTCCTTGACCTTTTCGGTGGTACCGGAGCAATCTCCTTCGAATTCGCTTCCAGAGGAGCTTCCATGGTCTATTGTGTGGAAATGCTGCCTCTTCATGCCAATTTCATCAAGAGCCAGGCTGCAAAGTTCGGAATGAAGAACCTGACAGTTGTCAGGCATAATGTCTTTGAATTCCTTGAGATTTGTCGTGAGAAGTTCGACATTATCTTTGCCGATCCGCCATATGCTCTTGAGGATCTGGCAACTATTCCGGACAAGATATTTTCAAAGGATATACTGCATCCGGGTGCATATCTTATCCTTGAGCATCCTGAAGAATATAATTTCGAGTCTCATCCGAGATTTGTAAAGGAAAAGAAATACGGTAATGTGCATTTCAGTTTCTTTGAGATGCCTTCCGAATAATATGACACCTGAATTTATGCCTATGAAAAAACTATTTTTAACAGTTTCGATTCTGATATTTGCTGTTCTGTCAGCTTATGGACAGAACACGGCCTCAAGCCTTTTCTGGAAAAGCGATTCCCTTCAGGTGGGGGAGATCGTGTCAGAGAGAGCTGATCTCTTCGATGAGGTGGGACATAACGGTCCGGCATTGGAGAACAGCCATATGGTCTTGCGCCTGTATTATGATGACAGCGGTGCCGTTGATGTCTATTCGAAGAGCGGCAGAGGAAAGGAACTAGAAAGGTATCTCTGGTATCCTGATTCCCTGCAGCAGGCTGAACATGGAGCAGGTGCCGATGCTTATGTGGTAGGCGAGACTCTCGGTCTTGGTGGTGTGGCCCTTTGGGATGGAGAAGAGGTTGTCCGCCTTGTCGCGACAAAAGGAAGGACCGCCCGTAGAGGCATGACCAAAAACGGCAGTTACATGGAAATGGTTGCATATGGGGTTGAATATATGTCCGGTCTTGTCGACATTTCCATCAGAATCGATGTGACGGCCAAGGACCGCAATGCAAAAGTGACAGCACATGAGCTTTCGGGAAAGAAGGTTCAGTTCGTTACCGGAGTGAACTGGCATGAAGGACAGCACGTGTCATTTGACGAAAGCCATATATGTGTCTGGGGTACACATCCCTCGGACACTACCGTATCCTCTTTCCCTGTCGGTGCAGGAATGCTTTATTCCGCAAAGTCGTTTCCGGTAGTGGAAAAGACAGTAGATATGGTAAGGATCATTTCGAAGCATACGGATAAAGTCAGTACAAGTATCGTGGCCGCTTCCACAAAGGAGGCGGAACTCAACAGCCTCAGGCGTTTTGAGGCATATCTTAAAAAGTAGTGTGTAAATTAAGTAGTTATGAAAACTAACCTGAAAGACGTGTTTCAGCCCAAGCTTTTCGGGCTGTTCAAGAAAGGAAACTATGACGGCAAGAAGTTTACTTCTGACCTGATCGCCGGTATAATTGTCGGTATTATCGCTCTTCCTCTTGCCATAGCATTCGGTATTGCCAGTGGAGTGACTCCGCAGCAGGGTCTCATTACTGCCATCGTGGCCGGATTCCTGATTTCATTCTTCGGTGGTTCCAACTTCCTTATCGGAGGTCCTACCGGAGCCTTCATCGTGATTGTTGCAGGTATCGTCGGACAGTATGGAATGCAGGGACTCATCATCGCTACAATCATGGCAGGTGTATTCCTCGTGCTCATGGGAGTATTCAAGATGGGAGTGATATTCAAGTTCATCCCATATCCGATCGTTGTCGGATTCACCAGCGGTATTGCCCTGACGATCTTCTCTACACAGATGAAGGATTTCTTCGGCCTTCCGCTCGACCTGCAGGTTCCTGCAGGATTCATTCCGCAGTGGATATGCTATTTCCAGAATATCGGCAGCATCAACTGGATCGAGTTCGCAATGAGTCTTGTATGTCTTGCCATCTGCTTCAGCTGGGGTAAGGTGACAAAGAAGGTTCCGGGTTCACTCATTGCATTGATTATCGGTACATTGGTGTCAGTCCTTCTCCATAAGTTTGCAGGAATTGAGCTTGCTACCATCGGATCGAAGTTCCCTGAACTTGCAAACGGACTGCCTATGCCGAAGCCTGTCGCTCCGGAGTTTGACTATGAGACAGTAAAGGGACTTGTTTCCCCAGCATTCACCATCGCTATCCTCTGTGCCATCGAGTCATTGCTCGCAGCCATGGTTGCGGACGGTGCAACAGGTAAGCGCCATCATGCAAACACAGAGCTTATCGGACAGGGAATTGCAAACATCGTCACCCCGCTTTTCGGAGGTATCCCGGCTACAGGTGCCCTTGCCAGAACTATGGCCAGCATCAATAATGGAGGAAAGACACCGGTTACCGGAATCGTACATGCACTTGTACTTCTTCTCATCTACCTCTTCCTGATGCCTTATGCCATCTATATCCCGCTTTCATGTCTTGCAGCCATCCTCGTGCAGGTTGCATACAACATGAGTGAGTGGCGTACATTCAAATATCTTCTCCGTGGCGACAAGTCAGATGTTGCGGTGCTTCTTATGACATTCTTCCTTACTGTGATCGTTGACCTTACCGTTGCGATCGAGGTGGGAGTAGTGCTCGCAATCGTTCTTTTTGTGCGTCGTGTCATGCAGACATCAAGTATATCTGTTCTTGACGGACATCGTCTTGCAGCTACAGAGGATGATGAGGTTGCGTCAATGGAAAATACAGACAAGCTCGATATTCCGGATGGTGTAGAGGTGTATGAGATCGACGGACCATTCTTCTTCGGTCTTGCGAGCCGCTTCGAGGAGCTTGAGCAGATGAAGAAGCCTGGAACAAAGGTCCGTATCATCAGAATGCGCAAGGTTCCTTTCATTGATTCGACAGGTGTCAACAACCTCCGTAATCTTTGCGAAAGAACCCGCAAGAGAGGTGTTACTGTCATCCTTTCCGGAGTTACAGACCAGGTTAAGGCTTCGCTCGAGAAATTTGGAGTTGACAAGGAAATCGGTGCGGAGAACATTTTCCCACACATCGTTCCTGCTCTTGCCAAGTCTGCGGAGATAGTAAGAAAGTAAATACTATATATTATAATGTATACGAAAGATCATGGCCTTTATGTGGCCCACGGCCCTGCCGGCCCCATCTCGATATGCGGAAAGATGGCTAATCGCCATGGATTGATAGCCGGAGCCACCGGTACAGGTAAGACAGTGACCCTCCAGGTCATTGCCGAGACCTTCAGTCAGGCTGGCGTACCTTGTTTCATGGCTGACATGAAGGGTGATCTTTCCGGCATCAGCCAGACCGGTGCGATGAGCGGATTCATAGAGAAGCGCTGTACTGAATTCGGCATTGCTTCCCCGGAGTTCGCCAGTTGTCCGGTGCGTTTCTTCGATGTCTACGGAGAACAGGGACATCCTATGAGGACGACCGTCTCTAATATGGGTCCCCAGCTTCTCTCCAGACTTCTTCAACTCAACGAGACGCAGGAAGGCATACTTAACATAGTGTTCAGGATTGCTGATGAGAGGGGACTGCTTCTCATAGACCTGAAGGACCTTCGCTCCATGCTGAATCATGTCTCCGAGAATGCGAAGAAATATACTGCAGCATACGGAAACATTACCGCACAGAGCGTTGGAGCCATCCAACGTGCGTTGCTGACACTCGAGAACCAGGGGGCGGACAAGTTCTTCGCAGAACCGTCATTCGATATATACGACCTGCTTCAGTGCGAGCAGGGCAAAGGCGTTATGAATGTTCTGGCTGCGGACAGGCTTATGCTCAATCCGAAGCTCTATTCAACCTTCCTCCTCTGGCTCCTTTCAGAGCTGTATGCGCAGCTGCCTGAAGTCGGTGATATGGATCTTCCGAAGCTTGTCTTCTTCTTTGATGAAGCACATATGCTTTTTGACGAGACATCAAAAGCCTTGGTCGACAAGATCGAGCAGGTGGTCCGCCTGATCCGAAGCAAGGGTGTCGGCGTATATTTCGTCACTCAAAGTCCGACAGATATACCGGAGGAGATTCTCGGACAGCTCGGAAACCGCGTCCAGCATGCCTTGAGGGCATTCACTCCGAAGGATCAGAAGGCAGTGAAGACTGCAGCCGAGACCTTCAGGGCAAATCCTTCATTCAAGACTGCCGACGCCATCATGGAGCTTGGCACAGGAGAGGCTCTCGTGTCTTTCCTTGAGGAGAATGGAGCGCCTTCTGTTGTTGAAAGGGCAAAGATACTTTTCCCTTTAAGCCAGATAGGAGCTGTTTCGCAGTCGCAGAGGGAACTTATTATCAAGCAGTCTCGCCTTTATGGCAGATATGACAAGGTCATTGATCGCGAAAGTGCATTTGAGGTGCTTATGGCTGAAGCTGAAGAGGCCATGGAGGCAGAGCAGAAGATTGCGGAAACAAAGGAAAAGCCTTCGAAAAAGCAGTCATCAGAGAGCGGTTCAGGAATCCTTAAGGGAATATTCGGAGCTGTTGTAGGTGCGATGGTTACAAGCGTGACAAGTTCTATCGGAAGTGAGGTTTCCAAGAAAGTCACAGGAAAGCAGTCAAAGACTACAGCCAAGGATATAGCGGGCAAGGCCGTCGGCTCTGCAGCCCGTACAGTCACCCGCCAGCTTACACGCTCGGTGCTGGGAACATTGCTTAAGTAAAGGATTACATAAGCCATTCGGACATATCTTGTCCGGAAGCAATGGCATTGCGGATAGTGGTCGACGATATGTCGACCATTTCTGCTTTAAGAATGGTGATTCTGTATGAGCCGTCTTCAGAAAGAAGTTCGGACCGGATCCCTTCAAGGTCAAATCCTGTGCGAGGGAATACAGCCACTCCGTATTCCTTGAGTATGCGTCTGTAATCGCGCCATCTTCGGATATCCGCGAGATTGTCAGCGCCTATGGTCAGGGTAAAGCTGCTTTGAGGCTCTCTTTCGCGAAGTGCGTCGAGGGTTCGGATAGTATAGTGAGGTTCCGGCATCTGCAGTTCTATGTCGTCTACCTTGACTTTTGTATCCTTGTGTGACGCACTGTCGGAAGATCCTCCGAAATGGCGCTTGACGGCTGCCTGGGCCGCGTCAAAACGATCTTGACCTGTTTCTCCGGATATGCTGTCCTTCAGAGGGTTCTTTGGAGAGACTATGAGATATACGCAGTCAAATCCGGCCTCTTTGATAAGATGCCGGATGATTGCGAGATGTCCTATGTGCAACGGATTGAATGATCCGCTGTAGACAGCTATATTCATTTTGCTAAAAAATCCCCGACAATCTTTTCTGCTTCGGCCAATGCGGTCTGAAGATCGTCGTTGATGAGTACATGGTCGAACTTTCCGGCAGCAAACTCCATTTCTGATGCAGCCTTCGCAACTCGTCTTTCGATGGCTTCTTCCGTGTCGGTGCCTCTTCCGTTAAGCCTTTCACGGAGAACCTCCACTGAAGGTGCCTGGATAAAGATAGAGAAAGCCTGTTCTCCGAAGATCCTTTTCAGATTCACTCCTCCCTGCACATCTATGTCAAAGATGATCGTATGTCCTTTAGCCCAGATGCGTTCTACCTCCGATCGGAGAGTGCCGTAAAACGAACCTGCATAGACCTCTTCATATTCCACGAACCTGTCTTCCGAAATCATCTGTCTGAAATCATCAGCAGTGTAGAAATAATATTCCACGCCGTGCTGCTCCTGTCCGCGAGGTGCTCTTGAAGTGGCCGAAATGGAGAATTCCAGCTCCGGATGAAGCTTCAGGAGATGATTGACAATGGTACTTTTGCCCGCTCCGGACGGAGCTGAAAATATTATCACTTTATTGTTCATAGGTGAAGATGTATCTATTGTTGGATTTATATTTCAATATTTCACAAAAATAATTAATTTTGCAGAGTTTAAGACAAAAGTAAACGATTTTTAAACAATTTATACGATTATGATTTCTTACAAGGAACTTGGCCTCGTGAACACCAAGGAAATGTTCGCTAAGGCAATTGATGGCGGCTACGCTATCCCAGCATTCAACTTCAACAACATGGAGCAGCTTCAGGCTATCATTTCAGCAGCAGCTGAGACAAAGTCTCCAGTTATCCTTCAGGTTTCAAAGGGTGCTCGTCAGTATGCTAACCAGACTCTCCTCCGTTACATGGCAGAGGGTGCTGTAGAGTATGCAAAGGAGCTCGGCTGGGAGAATCCGCAGATCGTTCTTCACCTCGATCACGGTGATTCTTTCGAGACTTGCAAGAGCTGTATCGACATGGGATTCTCTTCAGTTATGATCGACGGTTCACACCTCGAGTATGATGAGAACGTAGCTCTTACAAAGAAGGTTGTTGACTATGCACATCAGTATGATGTAACAGTTGAGGGTGAGCTCGGCGTTCTCGCAGGTGTTGAGGATGAGGTAAGCTCTGACCACCACACATATACAAAGCCAGAGGAAGTTGTTGACTTCGTTACAAAGACTGGTTGCGACTCACTCGCTATCTCTATCGGAACTTCACACGGTGCATACAAGTTCACTCCAGAGCAGTGCACAGTTGATCCAGAGACAGGTCTCCTCGTTCCACCTATGCTCGCATTCGACGTACTCGAGGGTGTAGAGAAGGAGCTTCCTGGATTCCCTATCGTTCTCCACGGTTCATCATCAGTTCCACAGGATGAGGTTGCTACAATCAACAAGTATGGTGGAGCACTCAAGGCTGCTATCGGTATTCCAGAGCCATGGCTCCGCAAGGCAGCAGAGTCTGCAGTCTGCAAGATCAACATCGACTCTGACTCACGTCTCGCTATGACAGCTGCTATCCGTGAGGTATTCGCTACAAAGCCAGCAGAGTTCGACCCACGTAAGTACCTCGGCCCTGCACGTGACAACATGAAGAAGCAGTACATCCACAAGATCGTGAACGTACTCGGTTCAAACGGTAAGGCAGAGTAATTCCTGTACTTTAAGATAATAACCCCGAAAGCCGTAAGGATTTCGGGGTTTCTTATTTGACGAAGCCAAAAGAAAAGGTTCTGGAATCCAGAACCTATTTCTTTGCTATATAGTCGTTGTAGTCTTCCATTGAGCGGGTAATGACCGCTTTTGCAACATCAGGACCGTATATGCTGATGAACTGCATTCGGCTGGTGTGTTCTCCAGGAATATCCTTGTAAGTGCTGAAATAGTGGATGAGACGACGGATGATGTCGGTAGGAACCTGTTCGATGTCGGTCATCATGCCATATACTGCATCACTCTTGAGGACGGCGATGATCTTGTCGTCAGCCTGGTTATGGTCAAGAAGGCGTAGTCCTCCGATAGGACGGGCATTCACGATGATGTCTCCGTGTGTTACGTCCTTTTCGGTAAGGATACAGATATCGAGCGGGTCGCCGTCACCTTCGATGTCAAGGCGTACCAATGCCTTGTTGGTCAGTTCCGCCATTTTAGGACCACAATATGTCCTTGGAAGAAAACCGTAGAGAGACGGTACGATGTTCGAGAATTTCTGCGGACGGTCGAGGGAAAGATATCCTGATTCCTTGTCCACTTCATATTTTACTGTATCTGTGGGAACGATTTCTATAAAGGCCCTCACTTCTTCGGGTACGCTGTTTCCGAGGCTGATTCCATGCCATGGATGAGCTTTATGTGCTTTCTTGTAGTCCATCTGAAGAATTTTTATCACGCAAATTTAACAAAGATTTTTTCTATTTGTCCATTTCTGCAATTTTTTCTCCGACAATTCTTGCAGAAATTCCGACAAGTTCCTCACAAGGACGTTTCTTATAGTATTCTGCCGTCCTGTCAGATGGCTCGGGAGACTCTTTGCTGCAGACATTTCCGCTGCCTATGGGAGTCAGACCGAGGAGTTCCCTGCATATGATGGATCCGTTGATTGCCTTGAAGCTGTCTGCCATCTCCTGGACAAGTGCGTAATTCCTTGTGCGGTCCACCTTTATTGAAGGATCCTTGGCCGGTGCGATAAGGCCGGCAAGCATGACCATACCGCTTACGCTTCCGCATACCTCTCTCATTCTGCCCATTCCGCCACCGAATCCGGATGACATCGATGCTGCCGTATCATCATCGATGCCGAACAGGTCGTTGTATGCCAGCACTACTGCCTGACAGCAGTTATAACCTTCTTCCTTGAAGAGTCTTTGCGCCTTTGCTACTCTTTCCTCTATGTCTATGTTTTTCATGTTCTGCTTATTTTAATGACATTCTTAAGATTGCGGATCTGTGAAGTCACCTTGTCCAGCTCAAGATTGCTCGGTACGGCGATCTTCATGCTTATCTCGTATGTGCTCTGTCTGTCATTCTCTATCACGTTGAACATTCTTATTGAAGCCCTGAACGAGTTGACGATATCCATGATTTCGTTGATGACTGAAGGTTCGAGTGCGGCTGTGACCCTGAGGCCTGTCTGGAAATTGTTTGTGCTCGGGTTGTCACTCCATTTTACCTTCTGTATCCTGTATGGGTACATGTCCATGAGCCTTCCGGCGTTAGGACATGACATCCTGTGTATCTTGATTCCTTCGGTGCGGGTCACGAATCCGAACACATCGTCTCCGAAGACAGGATTGCAGCATTTTGCCATGCGGTAGTCGATGCCCTTGACATTCTTTGCATCGATCACCAGGATATCGTCATTGTTTCCGTTCCTTTCATGGATTCCTGATGACTGCTTCTTTTCTGCTCCCTGCATGGCTGCGGATGAGTCCGCATTGCGGATTTCGTTGACCATGTTCTTCACTTCCGCCACATCCAGCTCACCTTCTCCTATGGCAGCATAGAACGCATTGATGGTCTTGTACGGCAGCTTCTTGAGCATTACGGCCATTGTCTCGTCGTCAATCTCCATCTTCCAGTTCTTAAGCCTTCTGCCGAGAATCTCCTTGCCGTCAGCCGCCTTCTTGAATTCTGCCTCGCTGAGCTTCTGGCGGATCTTGTTGCGTGCCTTGTTGCTCACAACGATGTTCAGCCAGTCTTGTGACGGCTTCTGGTTCTTGCCGGACATTATCTCCACTACATCTCCGGTCTGAAGCTTCTCGTTGATCCTGACAGCCTTGCCGTTTATCTTACCTCCGGTACATTTTACTCCGAGATTCGTGTGGATGTCGAATGCAAAGTCAAGTACCGTAGCACCGGCGGGAAGCTTGCGAAGCTCTCCTGAAGGAGTGAATACGAATATTTCCTTTGTAGGCAGTTCAAGCAGTTCGTCTTCGTAATATGCGGCCATAGGGTCACCTTCGGAGCCAAGAGGATTCTCAAGGGCTCTTCGTACGGCTGTAAGCCATTGGTCAAGAGTAGCTTCGTGGCGTATTCCCTTGTATGACCAATGTGAGGCCAGGCCGCTTTCGGCCATGTCATCCATCCTCTTTGTCCTTATCTGCACTTCGAGGAAGCTTCCTTCCTTATTCTTTACCGTGATGTGTAGGGATTCGTATCCGTTTGGCTTCGGGTTGGAAATCCAGTCGCGCAGACGCTTCGTGTCGGATTCGTATTCCTCTGTCACATAAGAGAATACCTTCCAGCACAGTGCATGCTCGACACTTCTTTCCTCCTCGCAGTCGATGATGAATCTGATGGCGAACACATCGAAGACTCCCTCAAAAGAAACCTTCTGCTTCTTCATCTTCTTGTAGATAGACAGGGCGGTCTTTGTCCTCACCTTCAGCTTGTATTGAATTCCTTCGTCAGAAAGTTTCTGCTTCAGAGGCTCTATGAACTGTGTCATGAGTTTCTGCCTGTCTCGTTCTGTGCTCTTGAGCTTGTTTGTGATGGCCCTGTACTGCTCCGGATCGGCATGGCGGAAATATATGTCCTCCATCTCGCTCTTTATGTTGTAAAGTCCGAGCTGATGGGCAAGCGGTATGTAGAGCATCATGGTCTCGAGAACCTTCCTTTCGCGGGAAAGTTTCGGGAACATGTCAAGGGAACGCATCACCTCAAGACGGTCGGCAATCTTGAGGACTGTCACCCTCGGATCCCTGGAGTATGAGACAATGAGCTTCTTGTAATTCTCCGCCTCGAGTCTCGTATCTTTCGGATTGATGGTGGAAATCTTGTTCAGACCGTCAACTATGGTATACACATCCTTGCCGAATCCGGCTGAAACAATGTCGGTTTCCGGGAAGAATCTTGTCGCTTCGTGAAGATATACAGCAGCTATGCACTCGGCCGGGAGACCGATTTCTTCATATGCAATCATTGCTACGGCATCGGGATGTTCGATGAATGGATGTCCGTTGCTTCTTGTATGTGTCTTAAGTGCTTCTGCTGCAATTTCATATGCGGAACGGATCATGTTCCTTCCGTTCTCGTCAAATCGGGGGAAAAGTTCAGCTGTTCGATCCATATATGTCCGTTTTGAATATTCATCATTTATCTTTCCATACCTTGAGATACTGCTGCAGCGCCCACATCTCGTCGCGGTATTTCGCTGCTGCCATGAAGTCAAGGTCCGCTGCTGCCTTCTGCATGTTCTTTTTGGCCTGCTCGACCGCCTTCTCCACCTGTGGTCTTGTCATCGAACGGATGACAGGGTCCTGAAGCACGGCGGCAAGGTCTGCCTGAAGATAGCCGTCGACATAAGCGGAATTGCTCTCTCTCTTTGAGTCGTGGCCGAGCCCCACGCTGACTGTGCCTCTTCCAAGGTCTGTAGGGTCAGGAATGTAGGTAGGGTCATCGTACGAATTGGCTGCACTGACTCGTCCGTTGACGCTGTTTGCCAGTCTCGGATTTCTCTGCCTGCCGTCCTGTGCCTCTGCTCCTGCCTCCTCGAGAAGAACGTTTTTCTTGACCGCCACCTGGGTAGGTGTTATGCCGTGCAGCTTGTTGTATTCCATCTGTTTCGTGCGCCTGCGGTCTGTCTCGTAGATGGTCTGCTGCATCGAGTCCGTAATCGTGTCGGCATACATGATTACCAGTCCGTTTACATTTCTTGCAGCTCGTCCGGCGGTCTGGGTCAGAGCCCTGCCGCTTCGCAGGAATCCTTCCTTGTCGGCGTCAAGGATCGCGACGAGGGAAACCGTAGGGATATCCAGGCCTTCGCGGAGGAGATTGACTCCGACAAGTACATCAAAGAGTCCGTTCTTGAAGTCTTCTATTATCTCCACGCGCTCCATCGTGTCCACGTCGGAGTGAATGTAGCGGCATCTGACACCCATCCTGGTGAAATATTTTTCCAGTTCCTCGGCCATCCTCTTGGTGAGGGTGGTGACGAGGACTCTTTCGTCTCGCTCTGCCCTGACTCTGATTTCCTCGAGAAGGTCATCCACCTGGTTCTCTATAGGACGGACCTCGATAGGAGGATCCAGAAGTCCTGTAGGGCGAACGACTTGTTCTACCACAAGACCTTCCGATCTTTCGAGCTCGTAGTCTGCCGGTGTGGCACTCACGAATACCTTCTGTCCTGTGATGGCCTCGAACTCATCAAACTTAAGCGGCCTGTTGTCTGCTGCTGCAGGCAGGCGGAAACCATAGTCCACGAGCACGGACTTACGAGAGTGGTCACCTCCGTACATTGCCCTGATCTGGGGGAGAGTCACATGGCTCTCGTCTATGAAGGTGATGAAATCCTTCGGGAAATAGTCGATAAGACAGAAAGGCCTCATGCCTTCGCTGCGTCCGTCAAAATACCTTGAGTAATTCTCGATGCCGGGACAGTATCCCATCTCCTTGATGAATTCGAGGTCGTACTCGACCCTCTGCTTCAATCGCTTGGCTTCCAGATGCTTGCCTATTTCGTTGAAATATTCGCACTGCGCCGTCAGGTCATCCTGGATCTGGCTTATGGCCTTTATGCTGCGTTCCTTCGTGGTGACGAAGTTTCCTGCAGGGTAGATTGAGATTTCTTCAAGCTCGTCGATGAATGCTCCGCTGACCGGGTCTATGACCGAGATCCTTTCTACCTCGTCTCCGAAGAACTCGAGCCTTACCGCGTTTTCACCATAGCCTATGCATATGTCTACAGTGTCGCCTCTGACTCTGAATGTGCCTCGCTTGAATTCGACCTCCGTTCTCAAATAGAGAGCGTCAACAAGCTGATACAGCAGCCTTGTCATGCTCCTTTGCTCGCCCTGCTTCACATGCACGGTCTGCGCGTGGAAATCTGCAGGGTTGCCGATGCCGTACAGACATGAAACACTCGATATCACGATCACGTCGCGGCGTCCCGAGAGCAGGGAAGAGGCTGCGCTCAGACGCAGTTTCTCGATCTCGTCATTAATGCTCAGGTCTTTTTCAATATATGTATCTGTGACCGGCAGATATGCCTCCGGCTGATAGTAGTCATAGTAGGATACGAAATATTCTACTGCGTTGTTCGGGAAGAACGACTTGAATTCACCGTAGAGCTGCGCTGCGAGAGTCTTGTTATGACTCAATATGAGTGCCGGACGCTGCAGTTTCTCGATGACATTTGCCATGGTGAATGTCTTTCCCGAACCTGTAACTCCAAGAAGGGTCACTGCGTCAACGCCTTCATTCAGCGCTTCGCAGATACCCTTTATTGCTGCCGGCTGGTCACCTGACGGCTTGTATTCCGAATCTATCTTGAATTTCATATGTATAGTCCGATCACTTGAGGATTGCACTATGCAAAGATACTGATAAAACGTATAATAATCCGATGAAATGATTATCTTTATTCGAGATTTTAAAACTTGAAATTAATTATGATAAGGGATTGTAAGCTATTGCTTTTATTATCAATTCTTTTGGCAGTATCATGCGTAGATAAACAGCCACAGGAAATGATTAAAAAGTCTTTCACAGCACAGATGGAAGGATTTGATCATCCTGTCAAGACGTCCCTCGGGGGGAAAAATAGTGTAATCTGGTCTACAGGGGACTGTATCAGCATTTTTGAAGGTAGCTCACGAGCCGACCAATATCTTGTCTGCGACTATTGTGCCGGATCTCCTAACGGGGAGTTCTATAAGGGCACATCTTCCAATAATGGCTTCTTATCCGGAAATGAATTAAATACGAATATTGCCGTATATCCATATTCCACAGAATATGCATGCTACGGAACAGGTCTGAGCAACGGACATGACACATACATGGTTTCCGGTGTAATCCTGCAGAAAAATCAACACTACTCACACAAGTCTTTCCCTGAAGAATCATTTGTGATGATGGCAGTCACAGATGGAACTGATGACAGAAACCTGAAGTTCAAGAATGTATGTGGTGCGCTGAAATTATCTATAAAAGGAACAGGAGAGATCAAGAGTATTACTTTAAAGGGCAATATGGACGAGCCTATTTCCGGTTATGCGCGCATCAGTTGCAATTATGGAGGTGTTCCATCATATGAATTCTATGATAATATAAAGACATCCATAACCCTTGACTGTGGTGATGGAGTAGACCTTGATGCGTCTGTACCTACAGAGTTCATCTTGACAGTTCCACCGGTAAATTTTCAGAACGGATTTACTGTCATTGTAGAAGATACAACTGGAGATACAGAAGAATTACGCACTTCTATACCACAAGAAATACTACGATCTACTATTCTTGTGATGCCAGAGATTGAAGTATCACTCTCGAAGCCTGAGGCTATAAATATCTCAGAGGCGCTCAACAGCAGTGGTATCGTCACAATATCTGGTGTGGTTAAAGCCATCTCGACAACAGGCCTTATCCTCTCTGACAACACAGCCGATATTTTCGTATATTATGGTAGTTCATTCAGAGGCAGATTTGTAATCGGCGATGTTTTAAGTATTTCCGGCTATACAGAAATATACAAGAATACTTATAATTTCTATCCTCAGACAACCAGCTGTGATGCATACACCTCAGTCGAATATGGAGAAGCCAGGATCATAGACGAGGAGTTTGTTGAAATGCAGCAGGCGGCCGAATTCAATAAAAATGTACTGGATTGCGAATATGTGGAATTTGAGGGATATTTCCTCAGTGGAAATTATCTCAGACTTGACAATTCGAATATGATTATCACACTGAGTAATCTGAACGCCGACCTAAATTCGCTGGCATCTCAAATGCAAAGATGCAAAGTCAAAATCAAAGGATATACCTATGCTTTGACCAGCTCCACATATCCAAGCATAATTACTACATCTGTCGAACTCATCGGAAACGAAGAGAGAGATCTGGACATTACATTGGGAGAATATAAGGCATCCTTCACCGGAACGGTGACAGCAACATGTAGCAGAGGTTATGTGCTTGACAATGGTGAGGACTGCTGGTATGTTTACTGTCGCGGAAATTACCCGGGATATTATAACATCGGAGATATTGTCACATCAACAGGCTTGATACAAACATTCAGTTACGGAAGAGAGATATTCAATGTATATGATAGTCTTGTCGGATATAATGACACCCTCACCCCTGGCGAACCTGAAATAATCACAGCAGAAAAGCTTGATACTTATCTGGCAAGTACAGACGGATTCAAGCCATATAAAGACTACCTCCTACCGACCAGATTAATTCAGGCGACAGGTACACTGCTGAAGGTAAGCACGGAGCAATATGACCTGCTTATTGAAGGCACTGAAAACAGGTTGACCATATTCAGTCCAGAAGCAAGTACCCTTGAATCTGCGGCATCTCTTGTCGGCCAGCAAGTAACTTTGACTGGATATATAATCAAGACAGCAAATGAACATGCTGTCAGTGTCATGCAGACATCACTGGGACTATTCCTTTCAGAATAACGTAGAATGACGCGATGTAACAGCATCAACACCCTGATTCGGAGCCTCACATATTCCTTTGATCGCCGCAGGCTGGTCACCTGACGGCCTGTATTCCGAATCAATCTTGAATTTCGCCATGTCAGTTCATTGCGTTGACGGTCTGTGCCTTCACCTCGAAGAAATTCCTGCTGCCCTTTGTCAGGAGCTTGTAGTCCTGCAGGTTGCCCCAGCTTGCGGCAGCATCATATATCTCCATATCCTCCCCGGTGTCGTTCGATACATAAGGAGCGATCTTTTCCTGCCATGCCTTTATCCTCGCGATGCTTGCGTCTACATGGAACAGACCGTTCTCCTCTGATACAAGTTCCTGGAGTGCATTCTTATATATCTGCCTGAACTCGTCGAACCTCATCAGCCTTTCCATAAGAAGTCCGCAGTCTCCCCAGTTGTAAGGGTCCTGACGGCCAGGGTCGTTCATCACGCCGACATTCCAGCTGGTGCCGAGGGTGTTGTCATAATCATACGGCAGGAAGAAGAATTCATATTTGAGCTTGTCTGTGGTATTGAAATACAGATAGAAATTATTACCGTTGTTCCAATGGTCGTCACACATGCCCACGACCACATTGACCGCATATGTCTTGAGGAGGAATTCAACATCGCACACTTCCTTGATCCATTTGCAGAAGCTTTCCTCTCCCTTGCCCGTAAGCTTCAGGATGAAGTCTTCGAGCTGTGTCCGTGCAGTCTCAAAATCCTCCTCGTCTCCCTTGAATTCGTAGGTGTAGTTCACGCCGTTGTCAAGGTCGGGCGACCAGCTTCCGTCTGTTCCGTTGAGGTCCGCAGGCCCTCCGCCTGCATATCCGCATTTCCAGAGAAAGCCTTTGTCGCTGCCGAACATGCCTTCAGTACGTCTTTCAATGAATTCGTCGTCGATCGGCTCTATCATTTCGTAAACTCCAAGATAGGCCGGTGTCTCGTCACCGATCTGGAGCCATACGCGGCAATATACGTCGAAGGCTCCGGTCCATATCCCATACCTGTGGAACAGGTCATAGCAGTAAAGTTCCCTTACATAGTTCGGGTCGTCCTTGAACCATTTGAGATTGACTTTCCTGATGCCGTGTATCGTATGGTCGCTGTCCTTG
>JAFYLU010000114.1 GCA_017550025.1 Bacteroidales bacterium
ATCTTCCAGAAAGACCACCCTGCGCTCATTCTCGTCAATGCTTATCTGCTCGTTCCAGTCGATCGTCATTATCGTCTCCGTATAGGTCATCTCCGGAATTCTTTCCTTAGGCATCAGTGCAAAGCAGACCACGATTCCCACCACGGACACAGCAAGGATACTCCAGGCAACGACTCGATGATCTATGAACCATCCCATAACCTTCTCGTCCCATCGGCGCAGAGGCTCATCAAAGGATATGCGCTCAAGCAGTGGGTTTGCACGGAAGGACGGAAGTTTGCGATACCACCAGTAGTAATAGACCGGAATCACGGTAAGAGTGACCACATATGATGTCAGCAGTACAATCGTCACAGCCATCGCCTGATCGAAGAAGAGTTCTCCGGCGATTCCGCTGACGAAGACAAGAGGAATGAACACAGCGCAGGTAGTCAGGACAGAACTGAGCATAGGCCCGGCAACCTCCTTGGTGCCTTCAATGACTGCATCCCTCAAAGTATCGCCCCGCTGCCATCGTCCGGTTATATTATCCACAAGGATGATGGTGTTGTCCGCCATCATTCCCACTCCCAGAAGAAGACCCGAGAGGGATATTATGTTGATGGACAGTCCCATCACATAGAACACGGCCATCGAGAATATCAACGCCACAGGCATCGTCAGCGACACAAGCGCAGGGGAACGGAAGTCCTTCATAAAGAAGAAGATCACAAGGCAGGCAAGGATGATTCCCGCAACGATATTCCGCACAAGGTTGTTGATCGAATACTCCAGCAGCTGGGTCTGGTCTCTTGTCACGGTGAACCTTATCTCAGGATACTCGTATGAGAAGTTTCCCATCATTGTATCCATACTCTTTCTCAGATCGGCCATTCTCGCATCGCTCTGCTTGATCACAGCCATGCACACAGCCCTTTTCCCGTCAGAACGGACAAGTCCTGTCTTCTTGGCAGGTTGCTGCTCCACGCTCGCGATGTCCTTTATCTGCATCACCCTGTCCCCGGTCCTGAACCAGATGTTCGCGATATCTTCGCAGGTGGCTACGCTCGAAAGGAACTTCACATTGTACCTGTACTGGCCATCGTGGATGGTAAGCGATCCGAGATGGATGTTTGACGAGTTTACGATATTCTCGAACTGAGCCTGAGTCAGGCCCAACTGGTCCAGTTTCCTCTGATCCGGGATTATCATTATCTGATCATCGACATAACCGCTTACATCCACCATCGCCACCTCTTCCTGCTGCTCCAGACGCTTGCATATCACGTCCTGTGCGAAGCGGCTCATCTGATTGAACGCCTCCTCTGTATCCTCTACAGGGGTCATATTTATGTAGAACGCAGGAATGTCTGTAGCACTGGCCTTCAGCACCTTCGGACGGTCTATGTCAGGAAGAGATGACATACACCTATCGATCTTCTCGTTCACCTCCACAAACACATAATCCATATCCGACCCGTGACTGAATGTCAGTCTGATTGTGCCGGAGCCGTCTCTGGACTCGGTCGTAATCTCTTCCACTCCGTTCACCTGCATCAGCTGCTGGCGCAGTGTCTTTACGACGCTTTCATCCATCTCGCGTGCAGACATCTGAGAAGAAACCGCCTGGACGGTTATGTAAGGGATATCCACATCCGGAATCAGCGACACAGGCAGGAGCCTCGTGCTCACAATACCGAGCACGACCACTACCAGCATCATCATAGTCACGGAAATCGGTCTGTCCAACAGGGTCTTCAGCATAGCCTTACTTCTTTAACTGTACTTTCGATCCGTCGGCAAGGTTAAGATTGCCTTTAACTATCACCTTGTCCCCCTCGTTGAGTTTCGCACTTCTGTCAGCGTTTGCTGTCACCACGTGCGAATCCCCGTTTGAACGTATGATGTTCACGTATGTCCAATGTGCGACACCGTCATCAGTATAAGTGAACAGCACATCAAGATTGTCACGTACAACTACAGCACTTCTCGGAACCACCAGCTGCCCCGGCATCATACGCTCCACGATCACCTTCACATTCATACCGTCGATCAGCGACCCGTCATTACGGACAGTGGCACGGACCGCAATCTGTCCGTTCTTGTCAACGGTCGGGTTTATCTCGCTGACCTTGCCTGTCACTGACTTGGACGGATCGGCAAAAGGGATTACCCGAACCTGAAGACCTTTCTCCAGAAATGCATACTCAGACTCCATCACCGAAAAATCCACATCAAGGCTGCTGTCGTCAATCACAGTACAGAACGGATCGGAGGTAGTCCTGTCATACTCCTTAAGTTTCAAGTCAGCGACCTTTCCGCTGTAAGGAGCCTTAAGAACTGCACCTTCATAATCTAGTCTGGCTCTTTCAAGACTGTTCTTCGCAGAAGTATAGCCCGAACGCATCTTTGCCATTGCAAGAATGTTATCCGGTACGCTTGCAGTATCCTTGGCAGCATAGCCCTGACCGGCAAGCACATCATAAAGTTCAAGTTCAGCCTTCTCCAGAGCGATCTGAGCAGCCTCCAGAGAAAGTTTAAGATCAGGTCTGTCAAGTTCCGCAATCACACTTCCTGCAGAGACGCGTCCGCCATTGACCACATTCAACTCCGATACGACACCACTGCTTCCGAACGAC
>JAFYLU010000115.1 GCA_017550025.1 Bacteroidales bacterium
ACGTATATAATGCCCCAGGTACATCCGCAACACTACTATTGCCTTTGACCGTAATCTGAAAACAATCCTTGAGTTTACCTCTTAAAGCATAAAATTCCCCAGTTCCCTCATCGGAATTCTCCATAATGGTAAAACCATTGTTAGCAAGGAATGCCAATGCTTCAGTTTTCTTGGACTTAAGGATGGCTATATAATATTCACCTTCTGCCTTGGTTATGGTTTCACGATGTTCTTCCCCATCATTTGAAGTAGGTCCATAATGGATATAATCATCACTCATCACATAGCCTTCTCCAAGCTTGAATTCCTCGGACAGGATTTCCACCAATTTATATTCAATGGATGCGGCACCTTCTGCAGGATTCTCAATATGTGATTTTTCGACTTTTAATTCATACTCGAAACCACGACAATATTCAAAGCCCGCTATGCTGTTCAATGTTCTGATACTCCATTCTGCATCTTCGTCTTCTCTGACCATCATAGCATCCAACTGCAAGCCGGACTCGCCATCGTTATATACACCGAGTTCCGAATTGACATATAGCGTTATAATCTTTATGTCAGTATCCGTTGTCTTGTCTGGGTTTGACTTGTTACAAGAAAAACTTGTTGTCAACAAGAAGAGGACTGCTAAAAGTAAGAAGAAGCGTTTCATAATAATTGTCTTTTATAGGATGACGTAAAAAGGGATGCCAAAAGGGAACTTTATTCGTTCTAATTCTATAATGGAAGATGCTCACATTATGGTAATCGTGACGCACAAATTGCGATTTATCTATGTAAATATTATATTTTAGTCTAAATCTGCGTTAAATAACGCATGTCTTCCGGTTTGGAATAAGTCCTATTCGTAAATCGTCGCCACTATCTTTCTGGACCCGCCGTGATTGCGGAACTCGCATAGGTAGATTCCCTGCCAGGTTCCCATGTTGAGTCTGCCGTCGGTAATCGGAATGGTAAGGCTGACTCCGAAAAGGGAACACTTAGCATGTGCTGGTATATCGTCAGGTCCTTCCATGGTGTGCTCATAGTATGGCTCCCTTTCCTTTACCATGTGGTTCAGTATGGCTTCCATGTCGGTGCGCACGTCGGGGTCATAGTTCTCGTTGATGGACAATGCACATGATGTATGCTGGACGAAGAGGTTTAGCATACCGACTTGTGGCAGCGGCCTTGGGAGGTGTTCAATAATCTCCTGAGTCACCAGGTGGCAGCCTCTGCTCTTTGCCGAAAGATGGAAGGTGGTCTGTCTGATCATATTTATATGGACGAAATGGCTTTCGTTTGCAAATTTAAAATTATAATACTGATTTTAATGCATCTGGAATACATATTCTGCAGATGTCCGGTAGCCCTCAGAAGGGTATTTCAAAAATGATACTACCGATTAAAGTGTTAGATTATCCACAGGAATACCCCTGCGCACAGCAGTACGACTACAGTATTTATGACGAAGTAGGCGATCTTGTCCCTCCTTTCTTCGCACTCATGATACCTCATATTGAGGATATAGATGGCTGCCTTACTCTGATTCTCCTCCATAGCCTTCTCCAACTCCGCCTTGATGCTATTCAGCTTCCTGTCATGCACGAAGTCCACGCACCACATCAATGGAGCCGTAAGCAAGAATGCCGCAGATGTCAGTAATGTCAAAGCAAGCGAATGTAATGCATGCCATACCAGCGGTGCGTATATGATCACACCTGCAATGGCAAATAGAAACGAGTATAATCCTCCCATACCTACAGATTCTTTAGGTAATACTCATACCATGCTTCATCTATCTTGAACCAATAGTCATGGCCTTGCTCGGTCTGCTCCCAGTCAAAGGCCTTGCCTACGAAACACTCGTCAGCTCCCAGGATGTCCCAAATCTTGGCGTTTAGCGTGAGGCCCGGGTTCTGTATGTAGAACGCCTCATTGAACTCGTTTCTGCAGCCCATCGATTCGAGAAACTCGACAAATTTCTGAAACTTCTCCATAGTATATCTCCTTGTCCTTTGTTATGATGATACAAAGATATTTCTATGTTGTGCCAAGTCGTGGCACAAGAAGTGAAAAAGAAATGATATTACTGATTTTCAGATATCCTACAGGCGTATTTCGACAAGGTTTCGGCAACTTTGCCGAAAGTTAGAGCTTCAATTAGGGAAATTATACTACTGATTTCCGAGTAATGATACTACCGATTTCTCGATGCGTGGAAGGACAGGGGAGTTGTGGCCGCCTTCCGTCACCTCGAAGGCGACCTCGGCTCCTTTGAGCATCAGGGTTTCCACCACCTTCATGGTATCCTCTTCGATGTTGGCGAACCTCTTTACCTTGGTTTCCTTCTCTTTATCTCCCATGCTTACGTGGAAGCGTACGCAGTTAAGGTCTTCCTGCTTGAGAATCCATTCCGCAAATCCATCATACCAGAACGATCCGGATATGGATGCGACGCCCTCAAACAGAGGCTTCATGATGCCTGCCCAGACTGAAAACAGTCCGGCAAGAGACAATCCGATAAGGTATCTCTTAGGGTTTCTGATCTGCAGTGAGCTCTCTAGGTTGAAGAAGATGTCTCCTTTGAGACGGTCCAGGAACTGGCTTGCACGACCACCGAACTCTCCCTCCTTGACTGCCGGAGCCTTCCAGGGAGTCATGTCATTGTTCCAATCCATCTCAGAGATTGCGACAATGTTGGTCTCGAATCTAGTGGACAGTTCCTCTATAGCAGTAAGTTCCTCTGCCGGAAGTCTATGAGGCAGAAGGATATAAATTATACTACTTGAATCGAAACTCACGATGTCAAGATGAAGGGAATGGTATGTTCTGGAGGTCATCATATCAATACAAAGATACACATTTTTGCATAAATCCGAAATAGTGACCTTGTGTGAATATTTCGTTCTATATCGGTCTTAATCTTTGGTTATCTTCTTGATATTCAATATGTTGATATTGTTAAAAATACTTGAATATTCGGTTAAGAGTTTCTAATTTTGTTCAGAGCAAGGGATAGAAATTGCCTGAATTTTCACAATAAGCAAGATGGGCAATTGTAATACAAACACAAAATGAGTTCAAAGGAAAGCAACCCGAAAATGCTTACAAAGTCTTTTCGGTTGACGGCCAGTGAAGCCAGCAGACTGGAGGAGCAGATGAGGGCGGAGGATTATACCAATCTCTCCAAGTACATCCGCGCAAAGGTCTTCGGGGATCGTCTTGCCGTAAGGAAGCCTAAGGATCTGTCGACTGACGAAGTGAGGGCGATGCTCAACTCCGTCAGGGAACGAATAGCAGGCTTCGGTGCTGACTATAACCGCATCGTATCCCATCTGCTTGCAAATATTGACGAACCGGGGCAGAGGAACATGGCGGAGGTTGGCAAGAGGTTCAGTCAGGCCAGCAAGCTGGCAAGGGAAATCAGGGATTCGATGAACGCATTGATTGACCTATTCAGGCGTATTGAAACCAAGGCGACAGAAGGTAATTTACCCATTAAAACAGATAAGAATATGACACAATTCATCCATGTTGTCGGCAAAATCGTAGATGATGCCGAATTGAAGCAGAGCAGGGACGGCAACAGCCAGTTCATCTCTTTCAGGGTCGCTGTAAACGAAAAGAAGGGCGACGACACAAGAACCACCTACTACGATGTCACACATCCGAGCACGGGAGTCTACCACTTCCTGAAGAAAGGCAGGAGCGTATGTGTGCTAGGTCCATTGTCGATCTGGCAGTCTAACGGCCAGGACGGCAAGACGTATCTCAATGCACATATCTCGGCAAAGGTCATAGATCTTGTAGACTCAAGAGAGAAATGAGATATGTCCGTGGACTTCACCTTAAAGCCATTGTAGGATGGTAGTAAAGATCATGGCGTCCAGCCCGACCATGAAGAGTGCATTGGAGTATAACGAGAAGAAGGTCTCAAATGGGGAAGCGGAGGTCATCCATACCGCTAACGTAGATCCGGATCTGGGCAACTTCCGGGAGACCATCAAGCGTTATGAGAGGCGTAACTTCAGTTCCAAGGAACTTTCCTTTCACATGTCTGTGAATCCCTCAAGTGCGGAGAATCTGAGTGAGGACAGGGTCAGGGAACTGGTTGCGGATATCATGGAAGGGCTGGGCTTTGCCAATCAGCCCTATGCTGTCTACCGGCATGACGACATCGGACGCAGACATTATCATGTGGTCTCCATACGCACGGACGGTAACGGCAGGAAGATCTCAAGCAGACAGGAGAACCGGCGTTGTCTTCTGCTGCAGGAGACCTTGTCCATGAAGTACGGATTCATCGTGGGATGCACCACCAACGAACAGCTGGACCGGGTGCAGACACATATGGACAGGTTCATTCCCGGGAAGGCGGATACGGCCGTGCAGATCGATTCCATCGTGCGCTTCTGCTGCACATACAGGTTCACTTCCTATACGCAGTTCCGCTTTCTTCTCGACACTTACGGTGTATCCGTCACGGAGGTATCCTCACTCCCGCAGAGGCTTGTGTTCAGAGGGCTTGACGACAAGGGCAAGGCCTGTACCGTGCCGATCTCCAGAAAAGACCTTTCGTTCGACCCGGCCAAGATGTTTCAGGCCAGAACAAAGGAATGCACGAGGACGAAGGGATACCACGGCACAGGCGATCTGTCCGAGCTGTGCTCCCAGTGCCTTAAGGAGTCAACCAGCCAGAAGCATTTCCGGGCGATGATGGCTGCCGAAAACGTCGACATAAGGATAATGAGAAACAACGACGGCGTCATCTCAAGAGTCATCCTCATAGACCATGACACCAAGAACGTGCATAATCTGTCAGACCTCAGGGATGTCTCCCTTTCGGACTTCCGTAATGCCGAATCGCAGGGCCAGTGGCAGCGTCAGGACAACGACGCGAGGCAGGAACCCCTTGTGGGTATGGCTACGCTCGGAGACCTGCTTTCGAGCCTAGGAGGCGGGCGTTCCCTCTCTCGTGATATCCACGGCAGGACCAAGAAGAGATCCAAGGGAATGAAGATGTAACAGGGTAGTATGCTCAACAAGAACCAATACGAGAAGTATTTCTATTTCGGCATCCTCTTCGGGGTGCTGCTTCTCTTGTTGAACCTATACTATTATGCGCATCCGCTGTGGATGAATGCGGGACTGTCCTGGCGTATGCTGGATAACCTTTGCATCAGCCTGTCCAGAAGTCCGCTCTTCAGCCATTCGCTCAAGACCAAGGTCGCGGCTCTCGTTCTGATCTCCCTGGGGATGCTCTCCAGGTCAAGCAAGGCCCGCGAGGTGGACATGAAGATCGTAGCCCTCGTGGGAGCCATATCTGCGGCCGCTTACTTCATCCCTTTCCCAAGACACGGACTCTATGTCTTCTTTACCATTGTCGGGGCAATAGGACTTGTCTGGGTGGTGAGCATGATTGCCCGCCGAGACACCAAGGCCATCATCAATGATGACAACGAGACATTCCCGCAGTGTCCGGACAAGATAGAGAATGACGACTCCATCAATCTGCCGATCGTGTATCAGTATCAGCAGAAGATGCACAAGGGCTGGATCAACATCGTCAACCCCTTCCGAGGCATCCTCGTGCTCGGCAGTCCCGGATCCGGCAAGTCATACTCAGTCTATGAGCCTCTCATCGACCAGATGATGTCCAAGGGATACGCCATGTGCGTATACGACTACAAGTACCCCACACTGTCCAAGAACGTATATAACAAGCTCCTGCAGTACAGGGACAGGTACAAGGTGACGCCGGACTTCTGTGTCCTGAACTTCGATGACCCGATGCATTCCCTGAGGGCGAACCCAACGCACCCCAGCTATATCCTCGATCAGGCCGACTGCGCCGAGATCGCCGAGCTCATAATGCTCAACATCAATAAGGTCGCAAGGGAGAAGAACGACTTCTTCACGGAGTCTTCCAAGGCTCTCCTTGACGGCACCTTCTGGTATCTCAGGACTCATGAGGACGGCAGATACTGTACGTTCCCTCATGCCATCGAGTTCCTTAACCAGGACTACAGGAAGGTCATCGCCATGCTTGTCTCCGATCCGGATGTGAAGACCAAGATATCCTCCTTCGCGGATGCCTTTGAAGCCGGTGCCAACGACCAGCTTCAGGGAATGATCGCCAGCACGAGAATCCCTCTCTCCAAGTTCACTTCCCGAAACCTCTACTGGATCCTCACGGGCGACGACTTCAATCTGGACATCAATGATCCGGAGAATCCGAAGATACTCTGTATCGGCAATAATCCGGACAGGGAGATCATCTACGGTACCTGCATCGCTCTGTATACCTCCAGGATGTTCAAGAGGATCAATCACCCCGGAAAGCTCAAGAGTGCGGTGCTCCTGGATGAGATGCCGACCATCTTCCTGCCGGGTGTGGACAAGATCCTGAACACGTGCCGTTCCAACGGAGTGGTGTTCGTGGTTGGAGGACAGGATATCACGCAGTTCGTGAGGGACTACGGCAAGAAGGAGTCAGATGTGCTCGTAAACACGCCGGGAACGACCCTTACCGGCCAGGTCACCGGCGAGACAGCCAAGACTATGTCCAACGCATTCGGAAAGCTTGACAGGGTGCGTGAGAGCGAATCCATCGGAAGAAGCACGGATTCCGTCAGCATATCGATGCAGGAGAAGGAGATCATGCCGATAAGAAAGATCGAGACGCTCTCTACGGGTACGTTCTTCGGAAGGGTGGCCGATACCCATGGCCAGCAGATAGAAAGGAAGCTCTTCTGCGGAGCGATTCAGAGGGATAACAAGGCGGTTGCGGCGGAGAAGGCCACATGGGTGGACATTCCTGTCATGACTGACTTCGGCGCGGACTACATAAGAAAGAAGATCATGGCCAATCCTGAGCCGTATGTCAAGGACCAGATACGATACGAGCTTAAGACCTCGGGAATCCTTTATCCTGATGACCTGTTGGATGAAGAGGTAGAAAGCCGTTATTCCGACCTGGATCTTCAGGAATTCAGAAGGCTTCAGGAGGAGATAATCGACTACAAGCTCAGGCTCCTCATGGAGGAAGTCGTGGAAGCGAATTATCAGCGAATCAAGGATGAGGTGGCGGACCTTGTGGCGCGTGCGTGGGCAGATGATGAAGCGGGTTCTGACGATGCTGAAGACGGCTCATCCGAAGAGGAAAAGAACGAGGAGGAAAAGCCTGGTACGGAGCCGGTTTTCGTGGACCCTTTCCATGAGATTTAGAGAAATAGTGAAATTAGAGCGAAAGTAGAGTCAAACGATTCTAAAGTGGTGGTTAAAAGTATTTGAAATCGGTAATATCGAAAGTACCTTTGCCATATGAATATCGGTAGTATGGTACCGAAGGGAAATATGATGAATACGATGTGTGAAATTACTACTGATTTTGAGCTGCCTGTTGTCAGTTCAGGGTCAAGGCCACTTGAAAGAAGAGAGAGTGAGGAGAACTGGGAAGTGCTGCTCGCGGCATTCCTGGATTCCCAGGACATAAGGCAGACCAGCAGGGACACATACTACTGGGGAATGGTCCAGTATTTCAGATGGGTCGAGAGCAGCGGGCGAGTGATGAAGGGAATGACGGCAGCCGACATCATGTCATTCAAGAACTATCTGATCAAGCAGAAGCTGTCGGCACTGACCATAAGCTCATACCTTACCGCGGTGCGGCGTTTCTATGCCTGGACGGAGAACACGATGCTCTATCCGAACATAGCCCGGTCGGTCAGACCTCCGAGAGGGAAGAAGGGTTTCAAGAAGATGCACCTGAATGAGAGCGAAGCGTCCGAACTGCTGACCTACCTGAAAGCTAAATCACTAAGGGACTATGCTATAGTCAACCTCATATTAAGGACGGGTTTAAGGACGATTGAGGTCATAAGAGCTGACATCGGAGACATAAAGCACAAGAGGGGGAGAAGGATTCTGAAGGTATGGGGAAAGGGATTCGACGACAAGGAGAACTTCGTGATCCTCGGAGATGCGACCTGGGGGCCGATTCAGGAATACCTCAATACAAGGGGCAAGACAAGGAAGGACGAGCCGCTGTTCCTTACCGACGGCAAGGGCCATAGGGGAGCCAGGATGTCGACCAGATCCGTCCAGTATGTCTGCAAGGAGGCGATGAAGAGCATAGGACTTGACGGACATGAGTATTCTGCCCATTCCTTGAGACACACGACTGCTGTCCTGATCCTGAAGAACGGAGGTGACTGGCAGGATGTGCAGAGGGTTCTCAGGCATGCTTCACCTTCCACATCGCAGATATATACAGCTACCATAGAGGAGGAGGTAAGACTTGACAGGAACCCAGAAGGAATACTTGATAACGTCATTTAATACTTAACATATGATTGAAATACCAAAAGGAAACACAAAGGAAGATATTGCCTTAAGAAAGCAGATCATCTTTGATTTTTATCAGAAATGGAAACTTCTGAATCCAGAAATGCGAAAATACAACAACTCGTTGAAGGAGTATATAAACATAAGGTATGTTTCCATCGATGAGACGTGCGCTCATGCGTCAAAGAATTACCTCTCCACATTAGCTGTGCTTCAGTTGGATGCGATTCTTACTCTTGCCGAGAAGAAGTCAGTGACACTTGCGAAGCCGAACAACAAGAATCAGAAACCGTTCGAGAAGATGATCCGGATGTTTTATGATTGCCCTGGAATCGGTGCCGTAAAACTGACTGTAGGAGTCAGAAAGGTTACACACGAGAAGGTGCAATACTGCATCACGGCATTGGATGTAAAAAAAAGCATCCCGAAGGATGCTTAGATTGTTGCCCCGGAAGGCGTGGGGAAGTGTTACCTTGCGGTGAGATCTCGCGGGCGGGGTCTTTCGCACAAAACGATTATCTCTTTCTTACCACGGCTTAAATCCACTGCAAAGATATTAATTTTTAGACAAATACAATATGGTCAACACAAAAATCATTGCTATTGCCAGCCATAAGGGTGGGGTAGGAAAGACAACCACTGCGGCTACATTGGGTTCGTTGCTTTCATCTCAGGGCAAGAAGACTCTCCTGGTGGATCTCGATGCGCAGCGCAATCTCACCAGCACGTTCATGGGTACCAAATTCAATCCTGAAATGACTCTTTATGAATCAATGAGTCGAAAAGCTCCGCTTGCGATATATGAGGTCCGTGATAATCTGGATATTGTCCCTTCATCACTTGATATGGGGGCTCTTGACACTGTCATTGCCTCGAGGATTCAAAGAGAGACCATCTTGAGAGATATCCTGAGATCCCTGAATGATGAGTATGATTGGATACTGCTGGATTGCCCTTCACAGATGGGAATTATTACGGTCAATGCATTTACTGCTGCCAATTCTATTATTGTTCCGGTTTCTTGTGACGCCTATGCTGCAGAAGGTCTGCTGCAGCTCATCAAGATGGCCGAAATTGTCAGCTCCGGACTCAATCCATCGCTGGACATTGACGGCATAATCATCACACGATTCCACACGAGAAGAAGTCTTGACAGGATGGTCGAACAGGACTTGAGGGAACACTATGGTGACCTCGTCTTTCCGACCAAGATAAGGGAGAACGCGACCATCGTACATGCTCCGATCATGAGTCTTGACATCATTTCATATGATCCGAAGTGCAACGGAGCGAAGGATTATGCTGCATTGCTGAAGGAAATCGAGGAGAGACTGCGTTAAGATATATATCATTGAATAATTGTGCATTTAACATAAATGTTTATGTTGGTAATAATCACTTCAACGTGATTATCTTATAGGAAATACCTGAAATAGGCACATTATTCAATGTACATAACGGAAATAAAGTAATATCAATAATATCTATTTAGACAATGAAGAAAGACCAGCTTAAAGGAGGCATATCTGCCATGTTCGGAGATGGAAGTCAGACAGCTCCGAAAGGTGTCCAGCTCACTGACGAGGAGTATGAGATCCTTGAGGAAAGGCAGTCCCAGAGAAGGGCATTCCTTACCGGACGAAGAAGGAAGGATGAGACGAGAGAGCCTGCCACCAAGGATGATGTCAGGACATCTCTCCTTCTGAACAGACATCAGTATGACATCGTTCGTGAGATTGCATTGAGGGAGGGGATGACGATCAAGGATCTTATCTCCGCAATGTTCCAGCTCGGCATCGACAGATACGAGGAGAAGCATGGCAAGGTGGAACTGCGAAAGAAGGAATCGGAGAAGAAAGATCTGTTCTGATGAACGACCGGAAATTACTCGGGAGTTGAACTGTCTGAGAGTTGAAAAAGGGTGGCCAAAAGTACACGGCTACCCTTTTATGCGATTCTAGCATTTCGCTAATGTCACAATAAGCGAAATGTAGATATTAATGATAGCTGAATTTCAATCATTTAGAAGATAACGTCAAATCGGCTACCTATATTCTTTCTACTTGCTATTTTCACAAATATGAAATAACTTTACACGTATATATCGCAATTTAGTTATGAAGAAGTTCATCATTTCCATTTCACTTATCTTGCTATTGTTCGTCGCATTCTTCTTAATGTTGATATTAACAAAAACTCCGATGAATCTGTCTTTGATTGGTTCAGGAGTTGCTACGCTGATTGCAGGGTCATATTTGGGGTTATCTATTATGGGTAAGCCGTTTAGGGCGATTTCAACTAATATTGATAAACTGACTGATATAAAGAGAGTAGGTTATTTCGTTGGCCTGCTGAGCGTCAATATGTGTGTATGCTGGACTCTGCTCGAAACAAAGGATGCGACAATGGAAACTCTACCTTTAACCTTTTATTGCATTGCATTCGTCATAGCAGTATTCGTGGGCTTCTTTACAAGGAAATTGTTTATCAGTTTAGAAACTAATAATGCGAAGTAAATCCGAATCTGCGCGTCACGTACCAGACACTTTTTGCATCTATATTGAAACACATAACTACTCTCTATGAAAC
>JAFYLU010000116.1 GCA_017550025.1 Bacteroidales bacterium
GCTTCCGCGAGCGCATGTCGACTCCAAACGGACGTCGTGTATTGGCAGCTCGCCGTCGTCGCGGCCGCAAGAAACTGACTGTATCATCTGAGGACAGATGGTAAGAAAAAGAACCCGACCGCGAGGCCGGGTTCTTTTCTTATAAACCCTATACGGACATGGACGAAAGATTCATGAAAGAGGCCCTTAAGGAGGCCGGACATGCCGCAGCAGAGGACGAGGTTCCTATCGGTGCGGTCATCGTTTGCAAAGGAAGGGTCATAGCAAAGGGCCACAACATGACGGAAAGGCTCAATGATCCGACTGCACATGCCGAAATGATTGCCATAACCGCAGCTACCGAAGCAATGGGAGGCAAATATCTTAATGACTGCACATTATATGTCACAGTGGAGCCATGCCCGATGTGTGCCGGAGCCCTGGCATGGTCACAGATCGGAAAGGTAGTTTACGGGGCCTCTGATCCGAAACGAGGCTTTTCCATATTCTCCCCTTCACTCATGCATCCAAAGACGGAAATCATTTCCGGCGTGCTCGCTGACGAATGCGGGAGCCTTGTCACAGAGTTCTTCCGAAACAAAAGGAAATAATCATGGAATGGCTTGAAGGACTTGGTCTCTTGGGACTGTTCATCGGCACCTTCATAGCGGCAACAATTTTTCCGTTCAGCTCCGATGCGCTGTATCTGGCAATCCTCGCTGCTACCGGCAACCCGATTGGATGTCTTGTTACGGGCACTCTCGGCAACTGGCTCGGAAGTGTCCTCACCTATTGGATCGGATGGGCAGGAAAATGGGAGTGGATAGAGAAATGGTTCAAGGTCAGGCCTGAAACGCTTCAGAAGCAGAAGGAAAAGATTGACAGGTACGGCGTATGGCTCGCCCTTGCCGCATGGGTTCCTTTTGTTGGGGATGTCATCGCGATAGCATTGGGCTTTTACAAGACACGCCCGGGATGGACCATGATTCTGCTGCTTGCGGGTAAGTTCGCGAGATTCCTTGTCTGGAACCTTGTGTACGGCCTGTTTTAGACCGGATTCCGCTGCGCGCTATCCTGATGCCGCTGCCGCTGGGGCACGGATGAACAATGGCAGATGTTCTGCGAACATCTTGCTTTTTAAAATAAGTCTATTTTATTAATTCCGACAATTTCTGGCAGATATCGGGAATAATGCAAAGATCTACAAAATAGCGGCTGTTTTTGCTCATTAATCCCAAAGAAACACGCAAAACTTAAGGAATAACGGTTAATTCACCGACAGGATTCCGCTGCGCGCTATCCTGCGACCGCTGCCGCGGGGGCACGGATGAACAATGGCAGATGTTCTGCGAACATCTTGCTTTTTAAATGAATACAGACCGGATTGAAAGCGAGCTTTCACCGGTCTGTATTCATTTAAAAAGCCGGTCTGCGACCGGCTCATTGTTCAGGTTGAGATACCAGGATTCGAACCTGGACAGAGGGAACCAAAATCCCTAGTGCTACCATTACACCATATCTCAATTCCGGGCGCAAATATATCACTATTTTTGTTTTTCTGCAAATCTGCAGGCACTTACATTGGCATAACATGTGTTTGAGCGACAAAAAAAACACTGGCAGATATGAAAGTGCTTATACTATCGTGCAACACCGGGGAAGGTCATAATTCAGCCGCCCGCGCCATCAAGCAACACCTTGATTCCCAGAATGTGGAATGCACCGTGACCGACACGCTGTCTCTGGTCGGAGACTTATTGTCCAAAAGGGTTTCAGACCTATATATATACAGCACACGGACAAATCTTTTCAAGTTCCTTTATAAGGCAGGGGCAACAGTGAGCGAAATGCTCGACAAGATGAAGTCTCCTGTCTACCTCTGGAACAAATCCTATTCAGACATTCTCCTTAAATACATAAAGGACAACCGATTTGATATTGTCATCTGCGTCCATCTCTTTCCGGCACAGGCCATGACGGCCCTGAAGCTCAAAGGAAAGACCGACATACCGTCCATCTTCGTCATGACCGACTACACATGTATTCCTTTTCTTGACGAGACCAGGCTTGACAGCTATGTCATCCCGCATGAACATCTGATTGAGGAATTCGCGGCAAATGGCATACCGAGGGAGAAGATATATCCTTTCGGAATCCCTATAGATGACAGATTCTTCCTGTCAGGGCCAAAGTCAGAGGCAAGGAAGAAGAGCGCACAGCTGTTCGGATGGGACATACAGCCATGGAACAACTGGTTCCTTATAATGACTGGCTCTATGGGCTACGGCAATACGCAGGACATAATTGACGAGACAATCCGACAGTCTCTCGACGGCACGGAAGTCATAGCAGTATGCGGACGCAACGAAGAAATGCGCAAAAAGCTGGAATATGAAAACAGATACCTTCCGAACATACATCCTGTCGGATTCACCGACCAGATACCCCTGCTGATGGATGCATGCGATGTGGTATTCACCAAACCTGGCGGCATATCCAGCACAGAAGCAATGTCGAAGCACATCCCGATGATCCACACTAAGCCAATCCCGGGATGCGAGACCCGCAATGCGGAATTCTTTCATTACCACGGGATGTCCTACAGCTGCACAGACACCGTCCAGCAGGTCAGGACCGCCCTCCGTCTTTGTGAAGATATGGAATACAGAAACACAATGACAGGCGCCCAGAGGCTGAACGCCAAACCGGACACCTGTCATGATATATTAGGTCTGTTTAGAGACCGAGCTTCTTGAAGAAGTCGTTACCCTTGTCATCCACGAGAATGAATGCAGGGAAGTCCTCTACATGAATCTTCCAGATTGCCTCCATTCCGAGTTCAGGATACTCTACGCACTCGATGCTCTTGATGTTGTTCTGCGCGAGGATGGCAGCCGGACCACCGATAGAACCGAGATAGAATCCGCCATACTTGTGGCATGCATCAGTCACACACTGAGCACGGTTACCCTTTGCAAGCATGATCATGCTGCCGCCATGGCTCTGGAAAAGGTCAACATATGAGTCCATACGACCTGCTGTAGTTGGTCCCATTGAACCACATGCCATACCCGCAGGAGTCTTCGCAGGACCAGCGTAGTAAATAGGGTGATCCTTAAGATACTGAGGCATCTCCTCACCTCTGTCAAGGCGCTCCTTGATCTTCGCATGTGCGATATCACGGCCTACGATGATGGTTCCGTTAAGGCTGAGACGTGTAGACACTGGATATTTGCTGAGTTCCTTGAGGATCTCTGGCATAGGCTGGTCAAGATTGATCTTCACAGCCTCGCCCTCACCTGCCTGACGGAGTTCCTCCGGTATGAGGCGTGCAGGATTGTCATCGAGTTTCTCGATCCAGATACCGTCCTTATTGATCTTCGCCTTGATGTTACGGTCAGCAGAACAGCTTACTCCGAGTCCTACAGGGCAGCTTGCACCGTGGCGTGGGAGACGGATGATGCGTACGTCATGAGCGAAATACTTACCGCCGAACTGTGCACCGAGACCGATCTTGTGAGCCTCCTCAAGTACGAGCTTCTCAAGCTCTACATCGCGGAATGCGCGGCCTGTCTCGTCACCTGTAGTAGGGAGTTCATCATAGAACTTTGTAGAAGCGAGCTTCACTGTAAGAAGGTTCTTCTCTGCAGATGTACCACCGATCACGAATGCAACATGGTATGGAGGACATGCAGCTGTTCCGAGAGTCTTCATCTTTGCAACGAGGAACGGAACGAGAGTCTGTGGATTGAGAATAGCCTTTGTCTCCTGATAGAGATATGTCTTGTTGGCAGATCCACCACCCTTTGTCACGCAAAGGAAGTGATATTCTGCGCCATGAGTAGCCTCGATATCGATCTGTGCAGGAAGATTGCACTTTGTGTTGACCTCATCATACATGTTGAGAGGTGCATTCTGCGAATAGCGGAGATTTTCCTCTGTATAAGTCTTGTACACTCCGAGAGAAAGAGCCTCCTCATCGCAATAGCCGGTCCACACCTGCTGGCCCTTCTCACCATGGATGATCGCCGTACCTGTGTCCTGGCAGAAAGGGAGCTTGCCCTTGCATGCCACCTCTGCATTGCGGAGGAAGGTCAGCGCAACATACTTGTCATTTTCTGAAGCTTCAGGATCGTGGAGAATCTTCGCCACCATCTCATTATGCTCCGGACGAAGCATGAATGAAACATCACGGAAAGCCGTATTGGCCATCACTGTAAGACCTTCCTTTGCTACCTTGAGCATTTCATGTCCCTCAAATTCGCCGGTACTTACATACTGCTCCGAACCCGGAATCTTGTAGTATTCAGTCTTGTCCTCGCCAAGCTGAAACATTGGTGCATATTTAAATTCAGCCATTTTTTATAATGTTAGTTTAAATTTTCATTCAAATCATGCAAATATAACAAATATCCCGGACCACATCCACAAAAACGCCCCTTTTATTGGACGGCAGGCTCATTTTGATGTGCATATCCACGAAAACGGCCCTTTTTGTGGATAAGACATAACAATCAAAAGTGATCATATCAGTGGAAATCAGCTAAACTGCGTCAAGGCAGTCAGATGAATTGGAATTCCGTTTATTTTAGAAATAATAAGTCAGTCCAAAAAATGAAGCTCGCACCTTGTCGGTATTGAAATGCTGCTCAAAGAAGAGGCGGAGATGGCTCACATCAAGTCCTGCCCTCAAGGAGAAATTGGCGATGTTTTGCGGATTGGTGTAATAGCTTTGTCCTCCACCGACAGCCACTCCGATATATGGCGCCATCCAATTCTTAGCGATCACAAATCCATGTCGGTTCAGTTTACAATCCACTGATGCATAGATTGTCCAATATCTATAGGCTTCCTGTAGTTTCATATTCAAAGGCATGGCATATGAAAATCCAACTCCGACTTCAAGTGGAGTCCTCCAGATGTCATATCTTCCTTCCAGTCCGAACATCGTCATGGCACCGTCATACGTGTTAGAGAAACCATAGCAATTGAACACTTTCCAGTCGATCTCCCATCTTTTGAAATGATAGTGTTCGAAAATTGCGTCCGGTTCCAGAGTAACATTCAGTTCGAGATTACCATCCAGATTGATTTCTACGTTGCTATCTTTATATCCTAGAGCTGAAAACCGAAGCTTGACCGATCCTGCCGGCAGATTTAAAGAATAAACGCCGTCGATATCTCCGTGTGTATTCCAGGTAGGGCCATTATGCACACTCACGAATGGCACCGGTTCTCCTGTCTGGGCGTCGCTTATCAAACCGCTGAGCCTGTACGGCAACGCTAAGGAGTCGTCCTGAGCGGAAAGCACCAACTGGCCAATAACACATGCAAAGAGTATTAATAAGAGTCTTTTCATCACTGCGTGGTAAATCCCGATTTGTCTGTGTAAATATACGAAACATCTCACACGAAAACAACCCATTGTATCGCGCTCTGGCACATACACATATTAATTTTGCCTGAAATTAATATGAACCTATTATGATACCTGAAGGGCACACAATTGAAGACATTAAGAAGAGAGAACAAATAATCAGAGACTTTTACCGAGAGTGGAAAGAAAAAAGCATCTCAGACGAGATGCTTAACTTTTGCCCCTTATGCGTGGCGGAGGTTTACACCTTGAGGTGTGATGCGATGCTGGCGGGGACTTCGCGCTACCCATTACATCGTCCTACCACGACTTACTAATTATGCTGCAAAGATATGCAGTTTTTCTCTATTTGCAAAACCTGTACTTATCAACTTCAAAAAGGTGTATCACAATGGGTACCTACCACTTGACAACATTCTTGTATTTCATATACCTTTTGAATGTAGGCATGAACTTAATATCCAATAATGATGTGTTAAGAAAGTAACGCTGGTCTGCCTTTGTATAAAAGTATAGTCCTGATCCCCTACTGCCTGGCCTTTCAACCTTCTCGATTTCAGACCACTTCATTTCCACATGACGGTTCACAAGGAAAAGTTGTCTCAATGACGCCTTGATATCGGCTAAAAATCCGTCCTCAAAATCCCGCACAGGTCCGATCATAGAAATGGATTCCTTTGTCAGGATAACACGGGCATTGAGGTTGGCATAGGAAAAGAACAAGAACCATAGCACCATCAATAAACAGAGAATCCCAAAGGGCCACCTGAACCACGCCCCCTCGGGGTCGAAAGGAGCTGTAAAACCCCAACCTAACAATGCAGCAAGAAGTACAGTCATCACGATTCCCCATATAGCCCCCTTGCGTCCTGTAAAGACCACAGGCTTATCGCTTTTCCTGATCTTCTTGTAATGTTTATCTTCAAGATATCCGATAAAAAGGTCTTCCATTGTACTGTTCTCTAATGCATCATTTCAAATCACACAAAAATAGTAAATATAAATGGCTTTACATTATATTTGCCCTATGGAAAATAATGGAATTACGATTCCTGCCGGAACGAGGAAGGAGGATATCAAAGCCCGAGAGAAGATCATCAAGGACTTTTATGCGAAGTGGATCAGTGAGCATCCGGACAAGAAGATATGGAATGAA
>JAFYLU010000117.1 GCA_017550025.1 Bacteroidales bacterium
TAGCGTAAACCTCGGAAAGATTGATTGCTGTTGATGCTCTTCTTCTTGCCTCCTCAATTACAGAAGCTATTTTCTCAAAGAGAGAATTGATGTTGCTTTCGCTGATTTCAGTTGTCTTCATGTCCGTCTTCTATACCTTGTATTATATCTAAGCTGCTCGTGCAGTAACTATAGTGCAAATTTAAACTTTTCTTACATTCCCCAAACATCGTCAATCTTTTACGTCGCATCCTCCTTGGCTTTTTCTGCGATCTCAATGTATGGACGCATAACCTTCCATTCAGAGTGACCGGTTCATTACGACTTGGGGCAGGGTTCTCTGAGAGAGGACAATTACTCAATATAATAAATCACGGAATCAAATCCGCATATTTCCAATCAGCAATTAGTATACTATGATTTATCTGATGATTTTCTAAACACAATTTCAAACACAATAATAGCTGATATCAAACAATCCCAATTATACTATAAATTTATTCAAACCAATATTAATCAACCACTTATATCTTATTGTATATCCTTGTAGGCATAGACCCACATCCGCCCATCTCCACAAACGGCAAAAGGTTCAGCTGCGGCTGAACCTTTTACCGTTTGTGGAGATACATCTCAACCCCAGTCAGCTGCGCTGACAGCCCCTATAGGGGCATACCGACCATTCGCTTCGCTCGGGTCGGGCGTCACCGCTGCTTCAACTTTCTTCGAAAGTCTCGCTGACGCGGATGACGTGGCGCTGATGCGCCTTATTTTAACTTGCCCGTCTTTGACTATAATGAAGACTTTTATAAATTTGCAGAGATATTCATTAAAACAGCGCTATGGGCATTCATTCGGCAGACATCATTGTAATCGGTGGCGGAGCCTCCGGACTTATGGCAGCGGCGGGAGCTGCAGAGACACTAAAGGGAGGCAGGGTAATCGTACTTGAAAGGATGCCACGTCCGGGAAGAAAGATCATGATCACGGGCAAAGGCCGTTGCAACTTCACGAATGTGAAGCCATGGAACGAGTTTTCAGGACACATACATCCTAAACCGAATTTCCTGAAGCCATCGTTCTATAATCTTTCATCAGAAAAGATGCTGGACTATCTGTCATGGCAGGGAATGGAATATGTCGTTGAGCGCGGAGACAGGGCTTTTCCGTCGTCACATCTCGCTTCTGATGTGGTTGACGCCCTTGTCAGGGCTGCCGAAACGGCAGGAGCTGAAATCCTGTGCGGCAAATCCGTAAGCGGCATCACTAAAGAGGATGACAAATTCGATGTGTCATGCGAGGACGGTTCATCATATTCTGCAGCAAGGCTGATAATATGTACAGGAGGCCTCTCTTACCCGAAGACAGGCTCCACAGGAGACGGATACACCTGGGCAAAAGAGCTGGGCCACAATATCAAGCCGCTCTTCCCATCCCTTACGGCCATTGTTCCGAAAGGTTATAAGATCGATGCGGCAGCAAAGCCGGAGAATGGCAAAGGGCATATTGAAAGAAGTACTCCACTTACGGAAATCGGCGAGGCATTGTGCGGCAATCAGCTTAAGAATGTCAGCCTCGGCATCATCATAGACGGAAACGAAGCACAGAATGAATTCGGCGACCTGGACTTCACCGACGGAGGCATCGAAGGTCCTATAGGCTTCAAGGTCAGCAGAAAATGCGTCAATGCGCTGATCAACGGATCGAAGGTCAAGGCAGTCATAGATATGAAACCTGCCGTGGAGCTCGAAGACCTTACGGTTCGTATAAACACTCTCTGGAATGAAGTGTCAAAAGACAGGAAAAGCGCCGAGAAGCCTTACAAGGACAGGTTCCGTATCCTGCTTACAAAGGTTCTGCCGGCATCCCTTATTCCGGGATTCATGCGCACGAACCCGGATGTTGACCACAAGAGACTTCCTAAAGCCTTGAAGAACTGGCAGATGGAGATTGCGGGATATGTCGGATATGAAAGATGCGTGGTCACAGCCGGAGGAGTATCTCTCGACGAACTTACTCCGAAGACATTGGAATCCAAGCTCATAGCGGGACTTCATTTTGCAGGGGAAGTCATCGATCTGGACGCAGACACAGGAGGATACAATCTTCAGACTGCATTCTCGACCGGTTATCTTGCCGGAATTTCAGCGGCGAAAAGCCTGTAAGGATCAGATCACTCCAGAACCGAGCATCTCATCCCCATCATACCACACGGCAAACTGTCCCGGCGTGATGCCTCGTTGCGGCGTATCAAAGAGGATATAGAGCCCGTTGTCCCTCATTATCACTGTCGCATCCTGGAGAGGCTGGCGATAACGTATGCGGACACGATAACGGCGGATTTCTCCCGGCTCCATGCGGAGATCCTGTCGGATCCAGTGCACTTCAGACGGATCTATCCTCAAACAGCTGCGTGACAATCCCTTATGAGTGTGGCCCTCTCCCACATATATGATATTGTTCGGAATATCCGTTTCTATCACGAATATAGAGTCCTTATGTCCTCCGATATTAAGACCCTTTCTCTGCCCGATAGTATAGAACTGGGCTCCGTCATGTCTGCCCACGATCTTTCCATAAGGGTTGTCTTTATACCTGGTCTTCTTGATATGTTTCCTTCCGCTCCTGTATGTCTCTGTCTCAAAACGGATATCATATCTTACCGGCTCGGAAAGTCGCAGAAAATCCTCATCAGAAAGCGCAGCGACCTTCTCCATATCGAAAGGACATCCTTTCGAGGTGCATGCCGAAGTCTTGTCATCGGACACATAGTCTGTGATCATGTTCAACGAAGACGCGCCATCGGCAAGAAGGCTTTCAAGAGTTGATTTCAAAAACGAATAATGCTCATTATCAATATAATATGCATCATACACCTCGACCACATCTCCCTCACACGGCTTGAGCTTCTGCTGCAGGAATGTAGGAAGGTCCACCTTTCCGACAAAGCATATTCCCTGTGAGTCCTTCTTGTCCGCCGAAGGAAGGTCAGCTTCATGAGCAAGCCTGCGTACTTCCGGTTTGATTATATCCCCGATCGGGAACATTGCCTGCGACAGCTGGTCCTGCGTGAGCTGGCAGAGGAAATAGCTCTGATCCTTATTAGGATCCGAACCTGCAAGGATACGATGCACAGGGCCATCCGCTCCATCAACTGTCTCCTTACGGCAATAGTGTCCAGTGGCCACATAGTCTGCCCCAAGCTTCTTCGCGCATTTCAGGAAGGCATCGAACTTGATTTCCCTGTTGCAGAGGACATCAGGATTCGGAGTCCGCCCCTTTTCATATTCATCGAACATATAGTCAACTACCCTCTGACGGTACTCCTCGCTTAAATCAACGAAATAGAACGGAATTCCTATCTTCCTTGCCACCATTTCCGCAACAAAACGGTCTTCCTCCCATTCGCAGTCTCCATGCAAAGTCGTGGAAGCATCGTGCCAGTTCTGCATGAAAAGAGCAAACACATCATAGCCCTGCTGCTTCAGCAGAAGTGCCGCCACGCTTGAATCAACGCCTCCTGAAAGGCCTATGCACACCTTTATTTGTCCGTTATCTGCCATAGAATGAGAGGTTTTCAATAAAAAAGCATTATATTTGTAACTCTGCAAAGATAAGTTAATTGAACTGTTATGACAAGTAAAGAGATTAAAATCGCTTATCAGGAATACGACTCTACAGCGCAGCTTAATCCATCGGACAGGGAACTTGCCGAGGCTGCAATCGAAGCCACAGCCGGTTCATATGCACCATATTCGAAGTTCAATGTAGGTGCAGCGGTACGACTTGACAGCGGTCTTATCATCAAAGGGTCCAACCAGGAAAATGCAGCATACCCTTCAGGAATATGCGCCGAGAGAACCGCAATGTTCTATGCATCAGCCACATATCCGGAAAATGCCATCACATCTATCGCCATAGCAGCAGGACAGGACGGAGTCCTTTGCGACATCCCTGTCTCACCATGTGGTGCATGCCGTCAGGTTATGGCGCAGTACCAGCTGAAAGGCGGACAGCACATGAGCATATTGCTTGTAGGAGGCAGCAGGATCTGGAAATTCGAGAAAGTCGACGATCTGCTTCCTTTGATTTTTGACAGCATCTGACACGTTTTACGGATGGGTCACCGCAAGTCTGCAAGGCTGTAGACAAGGCCAGATCCGTAACACAGAGCAAAAATATGGATGTTTTTTTTGCAATGCCGAAAAAAACATCTACATTTGCAGTGGGAAAGTCATACACGACCAGCTCCCTCTGAATTCCCCCAGGGCTTGACCGCAGCAAGGGTAGGAGGTCGTAGCGGTGCGATGTATCAAGCTTTCCCTTTTTTCGTTTATAAGACCGTACACGCATATAATACAATGACCTTGCTCTTTTTCGGGAGCAAGGTCATGATTTTTATGCAGGCTAATGTTTATTCAGCCGTAGCCAGAGGAGACGGAACATTATAGACTCGTGCCGCCTGTTCTTTATCCAACTGATACATTCCGTATTTGTTATCTTCTACAGCCTCTACTGCAGTGATCATGTCTCTTGCAGATTCTTCTTCCTCAACCTGCTCATCAATGAACCAGTTAAGACGGTTGATTGATGCAAAATCACGATCTTCATTAGCGATGGCAGCAAGGTTGTTGATCAGCGAAGTGACCTTCTTCTCATGCTCGAGCGTATGCTTGAACATATCGAGTACGCTGTCCCAAGTTGCAGGTACCGGATCGATCGGAAGAAGCTCCACCTTTGCATCACGAGAATTAAGATAGTTCATGAAGATGCGCGCATGAGCCTGCTCTTCCTGGAACTGTACATAGAACCAATTGGCAAAACCTTTGTAACCTTTAGATTCTGCGTCGAGAGACATTGCGAGATAGAGGTATGCCGACCAGAGTTCAGCATTGATCTGCGCGTTGATGGCAGAGTGCAGTCGTTGAGTAATCATGATTTTCTAATTTTGAACTATTCTACTTTAAGCAAGTGTAAAGTTATAAAAAATATCTTATTATCCAAACAAGATATAAAGTTTTTATATATTTGCAGTTCAAACTTCAGACCATCAGCATGAATGTAAAGGCCATATCTACGAATATAGGCAAGGCGCTGCTCATCAACGCCCTGTTCATGCTTATTGCGATAGGAGTATCTATTCTGAACGACTTCGATTCGGCATTCACTCCCTTGGTCATCAGTTTCACTGTCACCCTTATCACAGGATTCTTTCCATTCATATTTGTAAAGGGAAAACAATCGACATCACTTCAGTCCGGATTCCTTACTATTGTATTATCCTGGCTTCTGTCATTCATATTCGGAATGCTGCCATATGTGCTCTGGGGAGGAGAATTCACACTGATGAACGCTTGGTTTGAAAGCGTTTCCGGTTATACGACAACAGGCTCTTCCATTCTGACTGACATAGAGAGCCTCCCGCAAAGTCTGTTGTTCTGGCGTTCGTCTACTCATTTCATTGGAGGACTCGGAGTGATCGTATTTCTCCTTTTCCTGCTGCCGGATTCAAGCCCCTTCAAGCTCAAGCTGACGCATCTGGAGCTGTCATCGCTCTCAAAGGAAGGATACCGATATAAATCAGGAACCACTGCAAGAGTCATGATCGCCGTATATGCAGGGCTTACATTGCTTGAGACACTCTGCCTGTGGGCAGCCGGCATGAGCCTGTTCGATGCGATAAATCACGCTTTCAGCACAGTTGCCACAGGAGGTTTCAGCACAAAGAACTCCTCGATAATGCATTTCAATTCACCTGCCATCGACATAATCATAACCATATTCATGATTCTTTCGTCGATGCATTTCGGGGTACTTTTCGCAATATGCTTCAAGAGGACATTGAAACCGCTGATGCAGTCGGTAACGAGATACTATCTGCTCGTCATAGCAGCCTTCAGCATAATTATAGCCATATCATTGAAAGCGCAGGCAGGATATGACTCATGGGGCAGGACCATACTGGACGCCGTATTCCAGACTGCAAGCTTCATATCCACAACCGGTTTCGGACAGGCAGACAACTCATCATGGCCTCTTATCGCAAATGCAATCCTGCTTTTCGCAGCCTTCCATTGCGGCTGTGCCGGATCAACGACAGGTGGCATCAAGGCGGACAGGATGTACATATCACTCAAAGCCATTCACGGAGACTTCCAGAAGAGACTCCATCCCAACTCGCTGTTCAGAACAAAGATCGGAGGCAGAATAATCGATGAAGAAACCGTATCTTCCGTATTCCTTTATATAGTACTGTATTTCTTCGTACTTTTCATCTCGTTCGTAGCAGTTCTCATATGCGGACTGGACATTTCCTCCGCATTTTCAGGGACATTGGTATCATTGGGAAATGTGGGTCCTGGAATCGGAGCATTGGGCACAATGGGAAACTATTCCGCAATCCCGGAAGTCGCGAAATTCATATTCACACTGGACATGTTCCTCGGACGAGTAGAAATTTTCCCTATCCTGATTGCTATATCAATGATAGGGAAAAGAAAAAGTCTTTAATGATCAGAGTGCGGGAGTAAGGCGGGCGAGATAGTCATAATGCTCCCCTTCCGCGACCAGTTCTATTTCAAAACCGTTCTCCTCTGCATAGAAGGCCAGCGTGTCAAAGTCGACGTAGAGCCAGTCGAAAGGCTCTCCCAGCACATCCCTATACTGCATCTGATAGTCCAGAAGGCCATAATAGTCATCAGCCAGGTCAATCATGAGGCTGCCGTCCTCCTCCTCGAAAAGATAGCGGAGGTCGCTTGAATCGATCAGAATGCTTCCTCCCGGGTTCAGAAGTTCCTTCATGCGCGCAAAGAAAGAGGGCATGTTTTCAAGAGTCCCGATGATGCCGGTACCATTCATCAACATGAGGACGGTGTCGAACTTTTCAGCAAACGAAGGGTCATAAAGATTGACTTCATGAGCATCCACACCTCTCTCTTTCATAACTTCGACAGACAACGGCGATATGTCTATGGCAACTGCTGTCTTGTCCATCTTCTTCAGTGCGAGACTGTGACATCCGCTTCCAGCTCCGACATCCAGTATCCTGCCCTCGGCAAGATCCAGAGCGATTCTTTCAAGCTCCGGCATATCCTCATATACACGGAAGAGGTCCGGAACCGGGATCTCATCATCCTCGAACATAGAAGAATGAACCACAAGAGCAGCTGCATTGCCGCTCTTGTGGTAATCATATATTGCAGCGCCCATAGGATCGGAATCCGGGCGCAAAACTGCAGTCTTCACCTTGTTACTTCGCATCCATAGCCTGACATGCTGTGATGGCAACCATCTTATAGATGTCATCCACAGAACATCCACGGCTGAGGTCATTAACCGGACGTGCAATACCCTGGAGGATAGGACCGATTGCATCTGCATTTCCAAGTCTCTGTACGAGCTTGTAAGCGATGTTACCTACCTCGAGACATGGGAACACGAGTACATTCGCATGTCCTGCGATCTCTGAACCCGGAGCCTTCTTCTGGCCAACCGATGCAACGAGAGCGGCATCTGCCTGAAGCTCGCCTTCTACCTTGAGTGCAGGGTCGAGTTCCTTTGCAAGTCTTGTAGCCTCGACAACCTTGTCTACAACCTCATGCTTTGCAGAACCCTTTGTCGAGAAAGAAAGCATAGCCACCTTCGGATCAGCGAAGCCTGCCACGCTCTTTGCTGTCTGCGCTGTACATACCGCGATCTGTGCAAGCTGTGCTGCATCCGGCATAGGGGTCACAGCAACGTCACCTACAACGAGAACACCTTCCTCACCGTACTCCGGAGCCTGTGTGATCATGAGCATGGCACCGCTGACGCATGTGATGCCGGGAGCGCACTTGATGATCTGGAGAGCTGGACGGAGAGTCTCGCCTGTTGTAGAAAGAGCACCGCTGATCTGTCCGTCTGCATCGCCGCTCTTGATGATGAGGCAACCGAAATAAAGCGGATCGAGAACGAGCTGTGCAGCCTTCTCAGGAGTCATTCCCTTGTTCTTGCGAAGCTCATAGAGGAGGTTTGCATACTCTGCAGTCTTTTCGCTTGTTGCAGGGTCGATGATTGTAGCCTTGCCGATATTCTTGAGGCCGAGCTTGTCTGCAAGTGCAAAGATCTCATCATGGTTTCCGATAAGGATGATTTCTGCAATCTCGTCTGCGAGAGCCTGGTCTGCTGCTGTAAGTGTACGCTCTTCGAGTGATTCAGGAAGAACGATGCGCTGCTTGTTTGATTTCGCACGCGCAATAATGCTTTCAATAAGAGACATTATAAATATGTTTTAAAAATTACTGATTTCCATTGTACATCATGCAAATTTAGAAAATTCTATTCAAAAACGCTACAAGAAAAGAAGGAATGAATCAGATCGGCATCAACAATCCGGACATTTTTTCTATATTTGCTATGTCTGCGCAGGAAAGCGCGGAAGGATAAAACTTAAATACAACAGATATGAAGACTTTGAAGACCATCCTCGCCGGAGTATGCCTGGCAGCTGCAGCCACCTCCTGCAACCAGACGGTACAGACCGAAAGCGGTAATGCAGTGATCGAAACCATCATGGCAAGACGCAGTATCAGAAAGTACAAGGCAGAGCCTGTAGACAGGGAGACAATGAACAGGATTCTTGAGTGCGGAATCAACGCACCAAGCGGTATGAACAAGCAGTCATGGGAAGTACGCGTGGTTGACGACCCTGCAGTAATGGACCAGATCAAGGAACTGATGGCTGCCTCGAATCCGGAAATCCCGGCTGAAGCAGTAAAAGGATGTTTCAGAGGAGCTCCGACCATGGTATTCATAGCCAACGATCCGGCGTATGACTTTTCTGTCATCGATTGCGGACTTCTTTCTGAAAACATCATGCTTTCCGCATGGTCACTCGGAGTGGGTTCCGTTTGTCTCGGCAGCCCCGTAAGATTCATCAAGAACTCCCCCGAGGCACTCGCACGACTGGGATTCAGCGAAGGCTACAACCCTGTCATCTGCATAGGACTCGGATATGCCGACGAAGCTCCTGAAGCGAAGCCAAGAGACTGGAATAAAGTAAGATTTGTAGAGTAATATAGCCATGAATCCCTGTTTTGCCATAATCGAGTCCAATACATTGTGCAGGACCACCCTTCAGAACATGTTGTGGAACATCTACAACAATGTAGAAGTGCATGCTTACTCATCCGTAGAGGAGTTCATCAGGGATTCAAACAGGCATTTCATACACTTCTTCGTCAATGACGCTATCCTTTTCAGCAGTATGGATGAATTCGATACGCTGAAGGAGCAGACAACCGTCCTGACTGACGGAGTGAACAGACATTTTGAAGCAGCCGGCTTCCATATTCTGGACCTTACAAGGCCTGCATATGAAATAGAAAACCGGCTGCTTGATCTTCAATGTATCGGCGCTCCTCATCAGGGAAGCAGCCAACCGAAACTCAAACGTATAAGATATAATCTTTCCGAAAGAGAGAAGGATGTACTGATCCTTATGATCAAGGGACTTATCAATAAGGAAATTGCAGAAGAACTTAAAATCTCTCTGACGACTGTCATCTTCCACCGCAACAACATCTGCCTCAAGCTCGGCACCCGTTCGATAGGCAAGCTGACAATCTTCGCTGTTCTTTCAGGACTTATAGATATCAACGAAGTCTGAAAGTCAGTTTCCTGAGTCCTGAATCATCGGAAGTTCCTCCATACATGATCTCATATTTTCCTTCAGGAGTATCATGTCTTCCGGTCATAGGATCGAACAGGTCGATATCTTCCGCCGACATAGGAATCTCAACGATTGTGCTTTCACCGGCCTTCAAAGCCACTCTTCTGAAGCCTCGGAGGCTCTTTATCGGACCTTCGCTGTCAGAGACCTTCCTCACATAGACCTGTACAACTTCCTCACCGTCTATGTCAGACACATTCTCAAGAGGAATCATAAGCTTTCCATCATCAAGACGGGCTTTTCCATAGCGGAACTCACTGTAGCTGAGGCCGTGGCCAAACGGGAACAAGGCCTTGCCCTTGAAATATCTGTATGTACGGCCTTCCATATCATAATCTGCGTAATCCGGAAGGTCGGCATCTGATGCATAGAAGGTCACTGGAAGCCTTCCCGCAGGGTTATAGTCTCCGAAAAGCACATCTGCCACAGCCTGGCCGCCTGCCTGTCCGCCGTACCATCCCTGAAGAATGGCATCGCATATCTCCACTTCCGGAGCAATCGCAACAGCGGAACCAGAAAGATTGACAAAAACAACAGGCTTTCCGGTAGCCTTCAACTCCGCTATATATCTTCTTTGAGAAAGAGGGAGTTCGATTGTCGTCCTGTCTCCGCCTCGGAAACCCTTATAATTGACCTGCATCTCCTCACCTTCAAGCTTTGGAGAAAGTCCTCCCACATAGATTATCACATCGACATCGTCAAATACGGACAGGTCGGTTTCACCGGCTTTCTCCGAACTTTTCATTGAAATCGCTTCATCATGGTAGTTTCCCTGGGTCTCGCTGTATTTTCCACCATCATGGGCAGCTTCGGCAATCTCACATCCATGCGCATAGACAACATTATCCTTTCCTACCTTCGAAACGATACCTTCGAGCACTGTAAATGTCTTGCGAGGTATTCCGTTGTAATTTCCCCACATCACCAATGAATCCGCTGCATTCGGTCCTGTGACAGCATATTTCAGATCACGCTTGAGAGGCAGGGTATTGTTCCTGTTATGGAGCAGGGTCATGGTCTCGCGGGCCATCTTCAGGGCAAGCTCATGATGCGCATCGCAGGCAAGAAGATCATGAGGGATACTGTTCCATGCAACGCTTTCTTCAGCATCCATCTCGCCAAGCTCATAACGGGCCTTCATCACCTTGAAGACCGCTCTGTCAAGTTCAGCGACATCAATCTTTCCATCCTTGTAAGCCTGGTTGAGAGCAGGGAAAGAACTGCCGCATTCCAGATCCGCACCGTTCCGGACAGAGAAAGCCGATGCAGAAGCCGGATCATTCGGGAAGATATTGTGACATCCTTCCTCATGGAAATCCCTGACCGCCCAGCAGTCAGTGACCATAAGACCGTCAAATCCCCACTGCTCACGGAGTATCTTGATCAGAAGCTTGTCATTTCCACAGCATGGCTTTCCTTCATAAGAATTATATGCGCACATCACCTCCTTCACATCTGTTGTCTTCACAAGACGTTCAAAGGCGTAGAGATATGTATCGTTCAGGTCGCGCCATGAGATATCCCCCACATCGAAGGTATGACGCTCGTATTCAGGTCCGCTATGTATGGCAAAATGCTTCAGACATGCGTGAAGCTTGTCATGACCGTTTATTGGATCGCCCTGGAGACCATTTACGACCGCACGTCCCATGACTGTTGTAAGATATGGGTCTTCACCGTAAGTCTCCTGACCTCTTCCCCACCTCGGATCACGGAAAATGTTTATATTAGGTGTCCAGACAGTAAGGCCATGATATATCGTCACTCCTTCTTCTGACGAACGGGCCATGTTGAATTTTATACGCTGCTCTGTCGAAGCCACATCAAAGACCTGCTGCAAGAGAACATCATCCCAGCTTGCAGCCAGTCCTATAGCCTGCGGGAATACTGTGGCAAGGCCGTTTCGGGCAGATCCGTGAAGTGCCTCGTTCCACCAGTTATACTGCCTGATGCCGAATTCAGGAATGGCAGGAGACTCATAGTTCATGAGAGCGATCTTCTGCTCCACTGACAATCTGGAGACAAGGTCGGCAGCTCTTTCTGACGGAGTCAATGACGGATTCTGATACGGAAGCTGGGCAAAAGAGATTGCCGCAGCAAGGAAAGCCGGTAAAAATGCAACAAGTCTTTTCATAAATTCAGGATTTTCCCAAATTTATGAAATATATTTCATTTTATAACAATACAGAGGTGGGATAATTTCTATTCGGCATGCTTCAGAAGCGAGAAGAAAAACTGAAGTCCTCCCCACTGACGATTGATGGCACGTATGTCACCGCCATGGAATTTCACGGCATTGCGGACGATTGAGAGTCCGAGACCTGAGCCTCCGGCATCTCGCGTCCTGCCCTCGGAAATGCGATAGAAGCGCTCGAAAATCTGCTCAAGATGTTCGTCTGGCACGCCACAGCCTGTATCATAGTAGGTAAGGTAGCAGAACTTCTCTATAGAACTGTAACATTCCAGATGAAGGGTGATTCCATCTCCTGCATACTTGAGAGAATTCTCTACCAGATTTTTTATGATAGTGTACACCAGGGTCTTGTTACCTGTAAGAACAGTACCCGGCTTGATCAGGTTCTCGACCACAGCCTTTCTTTCCTCTATTCGTTGAGAATACTCATCAAACACTTCATTGGCAATATCATACAGATCTATGTTCTGCTTCTCGAACTTTGACGACCGTTCTTCCATCTTGCTGATAAGGGCCATATCAGTAATGAGTTCGGTCAGTCGGAGAGTCTGTGCATATGCCTTTTCTATGAACTCCTGCTTCTTTTCCGAAGCCATGTCAGGACATGCTATGAGCGTTTCAAGATACCCTCTGATGCTTGTCACAGGGGTGCGGAGCTCATGAGCGATATTGCTTGTCATCTGTTTCTTCAGCTTTGACTTCTGCCTTGCTTCCGATTCAGCCACACGCCTGCGCATGAGGACCAATGCAACGACGACGCATGCAAGCACTGCTGCCGCCAATATATATAACCAGACAGGATTCATCATTTCACAGGATTAAGCACATAGCCGAAGCCGGTACGGTTCACGATATAGTTCTTGCAATTGCCGAGCTTGCTTCTGATTCTTGCGATATGCACGTCGACAGTCCTGTCAAGCACATATGGAGCATCCTTCCACAGCTCATCGATGATATTTTCCCTTGAATATATCTTTCCCTGATTTGTGGCAAGAAGCACAAGTACGTCATACTCCTTCTTTGAGAATGCAACAGCCTCACCTTCGACATATACATTCTTGTTCTGTATGTCGATGCGTATATCTCCCACTTCTATGAAGGCATCGGAATCAGCAGCCTTTTCTGTCCTCTTGAGCACTGCCTTGACGCGGGCAAGGACCTCATGAATGGAAAATGGTTTCGGAATATAATCGTCCGCACCGGCAGAGAAGCCGGTAAGAAGGTCATTCTGATCACTTTTAGCTGTGAGGAATATGACCGGTATCTCATTACCCATTTCCTTGCGGAGCACCTGCGCCATCTTGAATCCGGACATGCCTCCCATCATCACGTCAAGCAAAATAAGGCAATGTTCGGGACCAAGGATTTCAAGGGCCTCTTCCGCAGAAGCCGCCTGCTGGACAGAATAGCCTGCATTCTCAAGATTGAACTGCAGGATCTCCCTGATTGCCGGCTCATCATCAACTATCAGAATCTTTTTTTCCATATAAACAATATTGTACTGCAAATATAATCTGATTTTTCATACATTTGCACCCCGAAAGCATCAAGTTTGAGCCGTAAAGGTATGTTAAGGCCTGTTAAACAAATTGTAACAAAAACTTAACAGCTGAAATTATGCAGATTTCAGAAAAGTATCTACCTTTGCACTCGGGTTGATCAGAGAGTTGTTCTGAAACTCTCACAACTCATTGGTTATTAGTTTTAGTGTTATTAATTATGTGGTTAGGTGAGCAATCCCCGCGTGAGCGGCGAGGGCTCATTTCGCTTTATATAGGTTCATGAATCCGATATGGGAATCAGACTGGCAACATACAACGACATCAGCACCCTCATGGAAATATTCGAAGGTGCCAAGGCAATCATGCGCAAAAGCGGCAACATGCATCAATGGAACGGAGGCTATCCTGCTGAAGACATAGTCCGCAATGACATTGAAGAGGGAAACTGCCTTGTATTATGCGACGAAGGAAGGATAATCGGAACAATGGCTCTTATCAAAGGGCCGGACCATACATATGCCGAAATCGAAGGAGAGTGGCCAGACGACGCTCCATATTATGTAATCCACAGGATAGCGACAGCATCAGAGGGCCGCAATGTGGCAAAGCAGATGCTTGACTGGGCATTCGGGCACATCGGAGAATGCCGGGTCATAAGGATCGACACTCATCGCGACAACTGCATAATGAAGCATATTCTGGAAAAATACGGATTCAGGATGTGCGGGGTCATCCGCCTCGATGACGGATCACCGCGCGACGCCTACATATGTTCAAGATAATCCATATTACTTGACGGAAACCTCCGGCAGATCGGTCCACCTTGTAGTATAATGAGGAGACTGACGCTCGCTCGAAGACTTCACACGCCCGCTTCCCTGGACTGCAAGCCTTACTGTTCCTCGACCGAAAGTGCCGTTTATGACATCCAGAGCCGTTGTGATTCGCTGCTCGCATTCCTTGGAGTGCCTGTCCTCAAACAAAGACGGAACAAGATCGGATTCCTGCACCATATGCGTTGCGACCACACCAGCTTTTTTATATCCATATCCCTTGCGATATAATTCTCTCGTAGCGGCTACCGCCTTCGCCACTATCACTCTCTGGTCATTTGTCGGGCACTCGAAATGAACCAGGAAATTGCCATAGGTCTGCGGCTCATTGTCCTTGAACCGGTTGGTATACGCAAAGACAAGCATTTCTGAAGCCAAAGAAGATTGCTGACGAAGCTTTTCAGCCATGGTGGAAGCGAAATTGGCTACCTGCTCGCCCAGCTCGTCAATTTCAGTGATTTCCTTTGCGAAACTTCGCGAGACGCAGATTGACTGCCTGCATTCTACAGCATCCTCGAACTCGATGCAGGGAATACCCTTCAGCTCCATCCACGTCCTGACTCCAGTCATCCCGGACATCTTCCTTATGGCAGACTCCGGTAACCGGATATAATCCCACGCAGTCCTGATTCCCCGCGCATGGAGTTTCACAGTCGTGCGGCGGCCAATTCCCCAGACATCCTCGATGGGAAACTTCCGGAGCACCTTTTCTATATCCTGGGGCCTGTGCATGTAGCAGCCTCCACGCAGCTTCGGATATTGCTTGCATAGCTTTGAGGCTATCTTTGCAAGAGTCTTGGTCGGAGCGATGCCTACCGATACCGGAATGGAGGTAAGTCTCCAGCATTCTGCGGAGATACGCTTTGCATATGAATCAAAATCCACATTTTCCATTCCACGCAGGTCAAGGAAGGCCTCATCTATGGAGTAGACCTCTACGGCCGGAGCAAAATCCTCAAGGACCCAGCGGACCCTCTGCGACATGTCTCCATACAGGGCCATATTGCCGGAAAAGACTGCTATGTCATGTTTCTCGACAAGGTGTCTTATCTTGAAGAAAGGTTCGCCCATCTTTATACCGAGGGCCTTGGCCTCGTTGCTCCTGGCAACAGCACAACCGTCATTGTTAGAAAGGACAATGACAGGCTTCCCGCGCAGATCCGGGCGGAATACCCTCTCGCAGGATGCAAAAAAGTTGTTGCAGTCAGCCAGAGCAAACATATCTACATCTTCTTTATCACATATGTGACTACGCCCCAGACCATGAAATCATTCTCTGCAGTGACTTCAATCGGACGATAGGAAGGATTATTTTGATTTGCGGGCATAAGACGGACCCCACTATCTCTTATCTCTATTCTCTTTACCGTATATTCTCCATCAATATAGCAGACAGCCTTACAGTCGTCGTAGGGCTGCACGGCTCTGTCAACAATGATGATGTCGCCCTCATCCATATCCGCATCGACCATCGACACCCCGCTTACACGGAAGAAAAAGGTTGATGCCTTATGACGTACCAGAAGCTTCATCAGATCAAGCTTCTCACGAATATCCTCTGCCGGTGACGGAAAGCCCGCCTTCACTTCTCCGAGCAGTTCTCCTTGTGCAGGAGCATCATAATCCAGACTAAAAGGTTGAAATTTATCCATATCTGCAGACAAAGATAGGGAATATATGGGCAATAAAAAAATCGCCTTCCAGATGTCTGTAAGGCGATTTGCAATTTGGTGGAGATAGTCGGAGTCGAACCGACGACCCCCTGCTTGCAAAGCAGGTGCTCTAGCCAACTGAGCTATACCCCCGAATGCGGATGCAAAGATGCAACTTTTTTTTGAATCCGCAAAGAAAAATCGATATTTTTATTCAATTTTCCGTTAAAAATCTATTCCATACACAGACTGTCCATTAAGTTCAAGTTCGATCTTGAGCAATCTGTTGTATTTGGCTATTCTTTCAGAACGGCTTAACGAACCTGTCTTTATCTGGCCTGAATTCGTTGCAACTGCAAGATCAGCAATAAATGTGTCCTCTGTTTCACCTGACCTGTGTGAAACAATTGCCGTGAATCCATGTCTCTGCGCCATTTCAATGGCCGACATTGTCTCTGTGAGGGTACCGATCTGATTAAGCTTTATAAGGATCGCATTGGCGCAACCTGACTGAATTCCCTTGGCAAGATATTCCACATTTGTTACGAAAAGATCGTCTCCAACAAGCTGGCAGCGGTCTCCGACTTCGTCAGTAAGCATCTTCCAGCCTTCCCAATCCTCTTCAGCCATACCGTCCTCTATCGAATCTATCGGATATACATCCAATAAGTGCTTGAGATAAGCGACCTGCTCTGATCTTGTCAGACGACGGCCCTTGGCACCCTCGAATACAGAATAATCATATACACCATCCTGATAATACTCGGATGAAGCACAATCCAGTGCAAGAGTAACATCCTCTCCAGGGATATATCCGGCGTCTTCTATAGCCTCTATAATCAATGATAATGCATCCTCAATACCGGCAAGTGCTGGAGCAAAACCACCTTCATCACCAACAGCTGTACTCAAACCTCTCGCCTTCAAAACGTTCTTCAAAGAATGGAAGACTTCCGCTCCCATACGCAAGCCATCAGCAAAAGTATCAGCTCCAACTGGTCTTATCATAAACTCCTGGAACGCTATCGGAGAGTCGCTATGGGCACCTCCATTGATTACATTCATCATGGGTACAGGCATCACATTGGAGTTCGGAGTACCGAGGTATTGATATAATGGTCTGCCGAGACATGCAGCTGCAGCCTTTGCAACTGCAAGAGAAACAGCCAGGATTGCATTCGCACCAAGCTTGGACTTGATAGGAGTACCGTCAAGCTCGATCATAAGTTTGTCGATCGCTATCTGGTCAAAGACATTATATCCGATGAGGGCAGGTGAGATTATTTCATTTACATTTTCAACAGCCGCGCTTACACCTTTGCCAAAATATCTGCCAGGGTCGCCATCTCTCAACTCCAACGCTTCATTGATTCCTGTGGATGCTCCAGAAGGGACAGAGGCTTCTCCTCGGGCTCCGCATTCAAGTATAACTTCTGCCGAGACAGTTGGTGTTCCGCGAGAATCGAGTATCTCACGAGCTATGATATGCTTGATTTTCATATTCTATTTTCAAATTTGATGACTAACATACAAATATAGTCAAATTTGGTTCCAGATACAGAATACGAAGAAAAAATAAGAACAGTATATAATCAAACACCCCGTCATCGTCAGATGACAGGGTGTCGTATGAAAAAGTGGCAGCTACCTACTCTCCCACCTGGTGGGGCAGTACCATCGGCGATGGTGAGCTTAACTTCTCTGTTCGGAATGGGAAGAGGTGGATCCTCACCGCTATAACCGCCA
>JAFYLU010000118.1 GCA_017550025.1 Bacteroidales bacterium
ACGGCGCATTCGTAGAGATCGAGCCAGGTGTTGAGGGTCTTATCCACGTATCAGAGATGTCATGGTCTCCAAGACTCCGCATCGCTTCTGACTTCCTTAAGGCTGGTGACGAGGTTGAGGCACAGATCCTCACACTCGACCGCGAGGAGAAGAAGATGTCTCTTGGTCTCAAGCAGCTCGTTGCTAACCCATGGGAGAACATCCGTGAGAAGTATGCAGTAGGTTCAAAGCACAATGCAACTGTCCGCAATATAACTAACTTCGGCGTATTCGCTGAACTCGAGGAGGGTATCGAGGGTCTCGTACACATCAGCGACCTTTCTTGGAACAAGATCAAGCATCCGTCAGAGCTCGTAGCAGCAGGTGACGCTATCGAGGTTGTTATCCTTGACTTCGATGAGGAGAACCACAAGCTTTCACTCGGCCACAAGCAGCTCCTTCCTAACCCATGGGATGAGATCGAGGCTAAGTATGCAGTTGGTACTGTAGTTGAGGCTAAGGTTGCTTCAGTAAACGAGAAGGGTGCAGTTGTTGAGCTCGAGGGTGATGTTGACGCATTCTGCTTCAACCGTGAGCTTGCAAAGGAGGACGGCTCAATGCCAGTAGCTGGTGAGACTCTTACTTTCAAGGTTACTGAACTCAAGAGAAACGCAAAGAAGGTTACTCTCTCACACGCAAAGACTTATGCTGCAGCAGTAGAGGCTCGCGCTGAAAGAGCTGCTACAGAGGCTGACAACACAAAGAAGGCTGTGAAGAAGATCAACTCAAACATCGAGAAGACTACTCTTGGTGACCTTGATGCACTTGCAGCTCTCAAGAGCCAGCTCGAGAACAAGTAATTCATCAGATGAATTTTACACTTAATGTATTGGGCACGGCTTCGGCCCTGCCCACTACTGAAAGATATCCAAGCGCCCAAGTACTTGATGTACGCGGGCGCTTGTTTATGATAGACTGTGGAGAAGGTGCACAGATGCAGATCCGCAGGGCCGGCATATCCTTTCTGAAAATAGAGCATATCTGCCTGTCGCATATACATGGCGACCATCTTTTCGGACTCTTTGGCCTGTTGTCTACCATGGGTATGCTGGGTCGTTCCGCGCAGCTTAACATTTATGCTCCTACGGCATTCCAGCCGGTTCTGGATTTCTTTCTTGCCCATTTTGCTGACGGCATAAAGTTCCCCGTGAATTATGTGCGTCTGGAGATGGATAAGCCGGAAATCGTCTATGAGAGCCGTACGGTCGAGCTGCTTGCCTTTCCTCTGAACCATAGGATTTCCACATATGGATTCATAATCCGCGAGAAGATGCCGCGACATAATGTCCGTAAGGAGGCCATTGAACGATATGGCCTGTCCTTGCATGAGATAGGCACCTTGAAGAGGGGAGAGGATGTCGTGCGACCTGACATGGTGATACGGAATTCGGAAGCAGCCTATATCCCTTATGCGCCACGCAGCTATGCATATTGCAGCGATACGGCTCCGTTTCCACAGCTGGCAGAATGGGTAAAGGGAGTAAGCCTTCTTTACCATGAATCAACCTTCCCTGCCGAAATGGAAGAGATGGCGTCCAAGACCTTTCATTCCACTACCCTTCAGGCTGCGCAGACTGCTTTCGATGCGGGAGCGGGCAGGCTGCTTGTAGGGCATTATTCGTCCCGCTATCCTAATGTGGGCTTTTTCCTCGATGAGCTGCGGAGCATATTCCCCGATACTGATCTTGCTCATGACCTTGATGTCGTGGAAATCCCTCTTGTATCATTGAAGTGATCCGGTTCATGCTGCAGATTATCCTGAATAATCAGTATATTTGCAATTCTTGACCAATTGAAGATTATGAAGAGAATACACCATATCATATTCACGGCTTTATGCCTTCTGATGCTTTCTATGCCTGCCTTTTCAAAGGCGGATAAGACTCCGCAGCAGGTTTATATCGAACGATATTCGTCACTCGCGGTAGAAGAAATGTATCGCAGTGGAGTTCCTGCGAGCATAACTTTGGCCCAGGGCCTGCTGGAGTCCCGTTACGGCTTGTCCGAACTTGCGGTAGAAGGAAACAATCATTTCGGCATCAAGTGTCACAACTGGGCTGGCCACAAGATATTTCATGATGATGACAAAAAGGCGGAATGCTTCAGAAAATATGCTTCTGCAGAAGATTCATTCCGTGACCACTCTGATTTTCTCCGCTTCAGGGATCGTTATAAGTTTCTTTTCGATCTCGAGGTGACTGATTATAAGGGCTGGGCACATGGATTGAAAAAGGCGGGTTATGCGACCGACTCCTCATATCCGTCAAAGCTGATAAAGCTCATAGAGGAATACAGGCTTTATGAGTATGATACGAAACCAGCTTCATGGACAGCTGATGAGACGGAAGGTGAAAGTGCTGCCGACAAGCCTGACAGAAAGGTGGAGAGAAGGAAACGCAAGGATGCGAAGAAGGCGGACAGGAAGGAAAGGAAGCTTCCTGAACCGCCGAGCCAGATTGAGAAAGTCAGCATGTGGACAGGAAAAAATCTCGAAATCTTCCGGTTCAATCTCTCAAGGCAGATGTATTCGCTCAATGGCGTGCCGTTTGTCTATGCTTCTGAAGGTGAAACCTACGAGGCCATCGCGCAGTCGTACAATCTCTTCCTTCGGGAGATTCTGAAATATAATGATCTTGCTGAAAATGAGAAGCTTGCTCCGGGAACACCGGTGTATCTTCAGAAAAAGAAGAAGCAGGCTGCGGAAGGGTTGGACAAGCATATCGTGGATGTGGAAGGGGAGACTCTTCGTGATATAGCACAGAGATATGCAGTGAGACTTGACAAGTTGTGTAAGATGAACGGATATAAGAAGGATCACCAGCTTCGAATGGGAGAGGTTGTCATATTGAGATAGGAATATATGAATGTAAGATTGAAGGTTACGCTTGCGGTACTGGCGGTTGCAGTTGCGCTTGCAGGAGTGGCGGGTTTTGTTGCCGGCCGCTATTACATCGATAACAGGAAAGCGAATTTCTCGGAGAAATATGTGCTGTATGTGCATCCGGACATGCCTGTGCAGGATGTTGTGGATTCTCTGCAGGCAGGTGCCGGTACATTGAGGCCGAAGAGCCTCGACCGAATGTTCCGTAAGCTGGAGGTCGAAGGGGGGATGAAGCCTGGCCGCTATGTGGTCGAACCCTCATTCACCAGTGTATATGTGGCCCGCATGCTTGTCTTCGGATGGCAGACGCCGCAGAACATGACTCTCTCCGGTACTCTTCGTGCAAAAGGAAGGATTGCCCAGAGGATAGGTTCGCAGATGATGGTCGACTCGGCTTCTGTGGCTGAAGCTCTGAATGATGAGGCCTTTCTTGCCGGATATGGCTTTACGCCGGAGAATGTCTTCGCCTTGATTCTTCCTGATACATATGAAATGTACTGGACGGCTTCTGTGAAGGATATATTTGACCGTTTCAAGAAGGAATATGACGCTTTCTGGACGCAGGAGCGTCTTGCAAAGGCACAGCAGCAGGGACTTACTCCTATGGAAGTGTCCGTGATGGCCTCGATAGTAAGCGGTGAGACACTCAAGTCATTCGAATATCCGGTTATTGCAGGGGTATATCTGAACCGTTATAAGAAGGGAATGAAGCTTCAGGCCGACCCTACGATCGCCTTCTGCTATGACTACACTCTCGACAGAATCCTGAAGAAGCATCTTACGGTAGATTCCCCTTACAATACATACAAGCATGTAGGACTTCCTCCGGCTCCGATCAATGTGCCGCCAAAGGCCTGCATAGACGCTGTCCTTGAGCCGCAGAAACACAACTACATATATTTCTGCGCAAGTCCGGCATTCGATGGAACCCACCGTTTTGCAGTGACCTACACGGAGCATCTGAAGAATGCCCGTGCATTCCAGAGGGAACTCACTGCCCGTCGCAGGGCCAAGGCTGCCTCCGGACAGTAACTTATACCGCTCGGTCGAGAATCTGATATAACTCGGCCGAGCGGTAATTCTTTATGCTACATTTGACGTGTGTCAGATCTTCACTCCGTGATAATGAGGACCGAAGCGCTCGAAAGCTGCGCGGTCAAGCTGCTCGCGGTGGTCAGGATGGGCAATGCTTATGAGAAGCTTTGCACGCTCCTGCATGGATTTTCCGTAGAGGTCTACTGCTCCGAATTCTGTCACCACATAATGTACATGAGGTCTTGTCGTAACGACTCCGCCACCTTCGATGATGACAGGGGCGATCTTGCTGCCTCCCTTGTTTGTAGTGGATGGCATTGCGATGATTGCCTTGCCCTGTGGTGCGAGAGAGGCTCCGTATATGAAGTCGACCTGTCCACCCACTCCTGAATGGAATCTGGTTCCGATTGAGTCTGCGCAAACCTGACCTGTCAGGTCAACCTGTACGGCGGAGTTTATGGCTGTCATCTTCGGATTCTTCGCAATCACGAAAGGATCATTTGTATATCCTACATCCATCATGGCTACCATAGGGTTGTCATCGATGAAGTCGTATACCTTCTGGGAACCCATGAGGAAGGTCGATACGAGCTTGCCCTTGTCTGTCACCTTGTTGGAACCGTTGATCACTCCTTTCTCCACGAGTTCGAGAACTCCGTCTGCAAACATTTCGGTGTGTACTCCGAGGTTCTTGTGACCTCCGAGCTGTGCAAGTACAGCGTTAGGGATGGCTCCGATACCCATCTGAAGACATGCTCCGTCATCGATCAGGGCTGCGCAATGTTTTCCGATCGCGATCTCCACTTCGTTCGGCTCGCTGAAATGTGCCGGTTCGAGAGGTTCGTTGCCTTCTACGAATATATCGATCATGTCCATCGGAATCATGGCCTGTCCCCATGCACGAGGAACATTCGGATTCACGACAGCGATCACTGTCTTTGCACATTCGATTGCAGCCAGCGTGGCATCAACTGATGTTCCGAGTGATACGTATCCATGCTTGTCGGGAGGGCATACCTGGATCATGGCAACATCGCATCGGAGTGCACCGCATCTGTACAGCTTCTGTGTCTCGCTGAGGAATACCGGAATATAATCAGAATATCCGGCCTGGACGCTTTTGCGGACATTAGCTCCTACGAAGAAGGCCTGGTGGAAGAATATGCCGTCGAATTTCGGATCTGTATATGGAGCGGCACCCTCGGTGTGAAGATGGTGGATGCGTACATCCTGAAGTTCACCGGCCTCTCCTCGGCGGCAGAGCGCCTCGATAAGGATGCGTGGGGCACTTGCGACACTGCTCAAATGAATGTGGTCGCCTGATTTTACGACTTTTACGGCCTCGTCAGCCGAAACGAAATGTATCTCTTTACGCATAATTATGTGATTTATCCTCAAAGATATAAATTTTTCCTAAATATCCTTTTTTTCGTATTTTTGTCGTGCAAATAATATGAATATGCATACAAGAGAAGAAAAGCTTCAGGCGTTCGGAAGGATTCTGGACGTGCTGGATGAATTGAGGGAGAAATGTCCTTGGGACAGGAAGCAGACAAATGAATCGCTTCGTCCGCAAACATTGGAAGAGGTATATGAACTCAGTGACGCTATCCTCAAGGGTAACGAGAAAGAACTTTCCAAAGAACTGGGAGATGTTCTCCTTCATGTGCTTTTCTATGCCAAGATAGGAGAGGAAAAGCAGAATTTTGATATAGTCGATACGATTAATTTCCTGTGTGACAAGCTGATATATCGTCATCCTCATGTGTTCTCGACAGCCGAGGTCGGTGATGCGGAAGATGTGATCAAGCAGTGGGAAATGCTCAAGACCAAGGAGAAGGATGGAAACAAGACTGTCCTCTCTGGTGTCCCTGACGGTCTTCCGCCGCTTTTGAAAGCGTACAGGATGCAGGATAAGGCTCGAGGAGTAGGTTTTGACTGGGAAAAGAAGGAACAGGTATGGGATAAGGTGAAGGAAGAAATGGGCGAGTGTCAGGCCGAACTCGATGCAATGGCGGCAGCGCAGACGGAAGAGGAAAGAGCTGCGGCATATGACAGAGCCGAGGATGAGCTTGGAGACTTCCTTTTCGCGACTGTAAATGCTGCAAGGCTTTATGGCCTCAATCCAGACACGGCGCTTGAGCGCACATGTGCAAAGTTCAGGCGTAGGTTCACTTACCTCGAAGAGCAGACTATCCGTCAGGGACGCAATCTTACAGATATGACTCTTGCGGAGATGGATGCCATCTGGGACGAAGGAAAGGCGAAGGGGCTATGATGTACGATTGGCAGGAAAGAACCGCAATGCTTGTGGGAGAGGAAATGCTCGGTCATTTCCGCAATTCTACGGTTGCCGTCATCGGAGTAGGTGGTGTAGGCGGATATGCGGCAGAAATGATTGTTCGTGCAGGAATCGGCCATCTGATAATCCTGGACAGCGATGACGTGTCAGTCACAAACAAGAACCGTCAGCTTCTTGCTCTTGATTCTACGGTGGGGAAACCGAAGTGTGATGTCCTGGCACAGCGTCTCAAGGACATAAATCCTGAACTAGACCTGACCGTGATCAAGGAATATCTTGAGGCTGAAAAGGCTGGAGAAGTCCTCGGGGAGTATAAGATAGATTTTCTTGTCGATGCCATAGATACCCTGTCTCCGAAGCTCCATCTGATAAAATATTGTATGGATAACGGAATCCCTCTTGTGTCATCGATGGGGGCAGGTGCGAAGTATGATGCCACGAAGGTCAGGATTACGGATGTGTCCAAATCGTTCAACTGTCCTCTTGCCTATATAGTGCGCAAGAGATTGAGATACATGGGGATAAAGAAGGGGTTCAAGGTGGTTTTCTCGGAGGAGCTTCCTGACAAGGAATCGATAGTTCCATGCGAAGACCGCAACAAGAAGTCACAGGTGGGAACCATTTCCTACATTCCTGCTGTGTTCGGCTGTGTCTGTGCCCAGGCAGCAGTACAGCATCTGATCGAGAAACATAAAACTGATGATTCAATATGAAAATGACATTGAAGACTATAGCTGTCCTTCTTATGGGCATGGCCTTTCATGCATGCAGCCAGGAGGTGAATACATTCCGGGAGGCAGAAGATCCTGTGGCACTGACTGATGAGCAGGCATCGCGATGGAATGAGGTGGGAACTGACCTTAATGCAGCATGGGGAAACACCGACATCAGCTATGGAAGAAGCGTTGTCCCTGACGGAGTTTCGGAAGAACCTTGCCGCCTTACAGTGTGGAAAGGCGAGCGCGCTTCCGCAATCCTTCTGCTTTGGAGTGCGTCGGACCAGGACGGTGTAAGATGCAGGGTGAAGGATTTCAGGTCAGAGGATGCGGTCATCCCTTCTTCGTCGGCTTCGGCGCGTTTTGTCCGCTATACCATAGGCGACCAGATGACTGATGATTACAAGAAGACATATTATTACAGGAAAGGGGAGACCCCTGCTGTCCTTGTTCCGGATATGCTTGATACCTTGTCACGATTTGATATGGAAGCCCGCACTGTCCGTCCGGTTTGGGTGAGCGTGAATGTACCCGGCGATGCGGAGGCAGGAATATACAGGAGCGAAGTGATCGTGTCCAGCAAGGGCTTCGGAAGGGTCTCGCTGCCTCTGGAGCTTGAGGTGCTCGATCATGTGCTTCCTTCTCCTGACCAGTGGGAATATCACCTTGACCTGTGGCAGCACCCTGCTGCTGTTGCCCGAGCATATGGGGTGGAACTTTGGAGCGATGCTCATTTCGATGCTCTGAAGCCGTTGATGAAGCGCCTGGCAGATGCCGGACAGAAGGTGGTCACTGCCACTCTCAACAAGGATCCGTGGAATCATCAGTGCTATGATGCGTATGAAGCGATGATCAGATGGACAAGGCATAAGGACGGTTCATGGAGTTATGATTATGAGATCTTTGACCGTTGGGTACAGATGATGATCGATCTTGGTATAGACAGGGAGATAAACTGTTATTCGATGGTCCCATGGAACTGCGAGCTTGAATATCTTGATGAGGAAAAGGGCGAGGTAGTTACCGTCAAGGCAGAGCCCGGAACGCCTGTCTTCCCTGAAATATGGACACCGTTCCTTCTTGATTTCAAGAATCATCTTGCAGGAAAGGGCTGGCTTGAGATTACCAACATCGCAATGGATGAACGTTCACCGGAGGCTATGCAGGCGGCTGCGGATGTCCTTATGAGCTGTGCCCCTGAAATGGGATTCGCTCTGGCTGACAACCATCGTTCATACAAGAAGTTCACGATGATGCGTGATGTATGTGTTGCCCTCCATCATAATGTCGTAAGTCAGGAAGATATAGATATGCGCCGTGAGAACGGATTCTATACGACCTTCTATATATGCTGCAACCCGTCGCATCCGAATACATTCTCTACCTCAAGACCGTTCGAGAGCGAGATGCTCGGCTGGTATGGCCTTGCGAACGATTATGACGGCATGCTTCGCTGGGCATATAATTCATGGGCGGAGAACCCGCAGTATGATTCGCGTTTCGGAGGATGGATGGGTGGAGATACTTATCTGGTCTATCCGTTCAACCGCTCGTCTGTGCGCTTTGAGAAGCTGATTGACGGTATCGAAGCAGCAGAGAAGGTGAGGATCCTGCGCCGTGAGGGAGTCGATGTCGCACCTGTGGAGGCCGTGCTGGAAAAAATCCGCAATACGGACGCGACTTCGCATGATCTTCCTTGGAATGAGATCATTTCAGAGGCTCGTGCGGCATTAGATGAGGTGTCTCGCAAATAATCGTTTCATTTTAGATTACTTATTGCTATATTTGCAGGTCTTATTGACCCTTAAACAGAAACCAGATATATATGGCAGATAATTCATTATTGGAGAAGGTATTGGGCCTTCAGGAAAAATATGAGGCGCTTCAGAATCAGCTCGCTGATCCGGATGTGATTTCAGATATGAAGAAATTCGTTCAGCTCAACAAGGAGTATAAGGAACTTACTCCTATCATCGAGGCTGGAAACGAGTTCAAGAAGATTCTTGAAAACTATGAAATGGCGAAGGAAATCCTTGCTACAGAAAAGGATGAGGACCTTCGTGAGATGGCAAAGGAGGAAATCGCGGAGATCGAGCCTACTCTTCCTGAATGGGAGGAGAAGATCAAGCTCCTTCTCATTCCGGCAGACCCGCAGGACAGCAAGAATGCTATCCTTGAGATCCGAGGCGGTTCCGGTGGAGATGAGGCTGCCATATTTGCAGGCGACCTTTTCCGTATGTACTCGAAGTTCATCGAGACACGCGGTTGGAGGATGGAGATCACCAGCCAGGCGGAAGGTGCTGCCGGCGGATTCAAGGAAATCGTATGCAAGGTTTCCGGCGACGGCGTCTATGGTGTCATGAAGTATGAGTCAGGTGTGCATCGTGTACAGCGAGTGCCCCAGACCGAGACACAGGGTCGTGTACATACCTCTGCAGCTTCTGTAGCTGTTCTTCCTGAAGCCGATGAGTTCGATGTCGAACTCAATATGAATGATATCAGAAAGGATACATTCTGTTCTTCAGGTCCTGGCGGACAGTCTGTGAACACCACATATTCGGCGATCCGACTGACTCACATCCCTTCAGGCCTCGTTGTACAGTGCCAGGATGAGAAGTCGCAGCTTAAGAACTTTGACAAGGCTCTTGCCGAGCTCCGTACCCGTCTGTACAATCTCGAGTATGAGAAATATCTCGCCGAGATCTCTGCAAAGAGAAAGACAATGGTAGCGGGTGGAGACCGTTCTGCAAAGATCCGTACATACAACTATCCGCAGTCACGTGTGACCGATCATCGTATCAACTATACAATGTACAACCTCCCTGTATTCATGGACGGAGCCATCCAGGATGTCATCGACCAGCTCCAGATTGCCGAGAATGCAGAGCGCCTCAAGGCCGCTGAATAATGGAACAGTCTTGGTATACAAGACTGTTTCCTCATTTTGTAAGACAGATACGCGGGGCATTTGACGAACAACGTTCGGAGGAATGCATAAGGTACCTGGACAATAAGCTTCGTACGCTATTAAGAGGTAATGTCTTTTTGCTTATAGGATGCCTGATAGTCTTCTTCGTAGTTTGGCTGTCAGGCTCTCGTCGTTTATTGATTCTGCTTCCTGCTTATTTGCCTATGATGGCAATGGCAGCTTCTTATGCTTTGAATTTCAAGGAACTGCTTTTGATAACGGGAAGTGACCATCCGATACTTGCCGACGTTAGAAAAAGTTTCGTCCGCATACTGTCGGTTATATTTTCCATTCCTGTCGTTACGCTGTTTTTATGTCTTTTCCTGTTGGAATCTTCCAGATTCTCCGGTTCAGATAAGGAAATGCAGGCATATGACATTGAATATTCTGAATTGGGAATAAGAATCAACATCCCTGAAGGATGGGATGAACCCCAATGGGAATATAAGTCCGAAGATTCTGCGACAAGGCCGAACTACAGGTTCCATACTTCGGATTCAGACCATACCATGTGGTTCTATGTCGCAGGTCATTCTGTTCGTCCTTCCTATGATATCATGGATTTTACCTTCGGGTGGCAGGGTTATATTCCGGAATATCTGGATAAGGAGATCATTGACAGTGTCAGGATTATCGAAATTGACGGCATGAAGGTCTTGAGGGCGATTGGCAGGCGAACCGGTTACCCGGATTTTACATATGTCTTTTACAAAGCCCTTCACTGCTCTTCACTTATAGACTATACATATTGTTTCAGAAACACTCTTCCATATAAGGAAGAAGTTGCCACCTCGGCAAAGATCTTTAAAATGATCGATTTCACTGATGTGGAGGTGCCGTTATATAATATGGAAGATACCCGCCCTGCAGACTGGTCGTTTGATGACGGATGTCTGGATATCGCTTCCGCAGGTATGAGATTCATGTTTCCGTTTGGTGAGGAAGTTCAATGGGAAGAAAACAGCAGAAGTAAGTATGCGTTCGCGATTTCCCTTGGTGAATATGATCTGCATTTTGACCTTACGGTGACATATACTTCTGAAACTGCCGGTCTGATGGAGTTCTATGAGGATTTTGAATCTGTGATGAACTCTCGCATGAAGGCAGGATTAAGGGTCAGGCCTTGTGTAAGACAGCTTAAGGATATCCGGGCCATGCATGCGGCTGGAGTAAGCCCGGATAACCCGCAGTTTGTTGAGGTCGGGTATGAAATGATATATAAGGGAGCCCGCCTCTGTGTTGAGGCTCATGTTCCTTGTTCCATGAAACTCGATAAAGAGATTATGAAAATCGAAAAGGTTTTGAACTCCATTGAGTATTATTGACCTTGGAGCATAGAGTAACTTTAATTGATTGAAATCATGAAGAAAATCAGAAACCCATATATAGGGCTTGAAGAAAAGGGCTATAACTGTTTTGCATGCTGTCCGGAGAATCCGTATGGCCTGAAGATGGAATTTTACGAGGATGGAGATGACCTTGTCTGTACCTGGCATTCAGATGACCACTATCAGGGATGGTTCAAGACATTGCATGGCGGAATACAGGCGACCCTCATGGATGAGCTTGGAGGATGGATTGTCAACAGAAAGCTCCAGACTGCAGGAATGACCACTGATCTGCGGATGAAGTACCGCCATCCGGTTCCGACAGGTAAGGATGTAATGATTGAGATCCGAGGCCGTATAAAGGAAATGAAACGTAACTTTGCATTTATCGAAGCGACACTCATCCATGATGGCAAGGTCTGTTCTTCGTGCGAAATGACATATTACTGTTTTTCAAAAGAGAAGTCCGAAAGCGACTTCTTCTTCACGGGATGCGAACTTGAGGACTGACGCATAAGAGGCCGACTAAAAAGAGATTTTTAGTCGGTTTTCTTTGTTTATAGGTTACGACGACGCGACAGTAGGGATAAGTTTGGCTTGGTTCCGTCGGAACAAGTTCCGACTCCATCCCTCCCAACGCTACGCGTCGGGCCCCTCCCGCTTACGTGGTCGCGGGTGACCACGCCATCCAAACTTACCCTACTACCGCTTCTGAGCGAAGACTATGGAGCTTTGATATCATTTTTCGGATATTATGAGCAACAGCTATTGTGGCGAACTCCGCATTTACGAGTCGCTTTCCTCTATAGCTGAACCTCTTGAAGTGGTTGTCATATTTGATCTGTCCGAACACGGCTTCAGGCTCAATCGGCCTCCTGCTTCGATGCATCAGCCCCTCGTCGCTTGTCAGCAGTTCTCTGGCCATCGCTCGCAGTTCATTGTTCCTGTGATTCACTTCTATGACTCTGCGATTGGCTTTTCCCTTGTAGCACATCCCTCTGAGAGGGCAATGCGAGCAGTCTTTGGCGCGATATACACTCTTAGTTGACTCGTATCCTAGATCCGACTTCTCTTTGATTTGTTTTACAAACTCAAGATGTTGTCCCATAGGGCACACATAGAAGTCCAACCCCTTGTTATAGAACATATTATCTATAAGAAAAGGGTTATTCCTTCTCTTTCGCTTCATCTCTGCGTGGAACATGTTATATTTGACAAAGGGAGTTATCTGCTCGGATATCATGTACTCGTAGTTCATCTCGCTGCCATATCCGGAGTCTGCACATACAGTCGTGCTCTGCGTTCCATAACGCTCGCTGAAGGACTTCAAGAACGGTATCATCGTTCCTTGGTCATTGGCTTGATGATACAGGCCATAGTTTGTGATGAACTGGTTCTCTGTGGCAATCTGAACATTGTATCCCGGCTTGGTCTGTCCATTATTCATCGCATCTTCCTTCATCCTCATGAACGTTGCATCATTGTCAGTCTTGCTGTAACTGCCACGTTCTCCGACGATTTCCAGTTTTTCTTCATATTCCTTCATCTTCGGAACAGACTCCTCCTTCACCTTGGTCACCTCCCTGCGTAACTTCTTGTCACTGATGCCCTTCTCGTCCATCTGAGCCAGGATCTCATCCGTGCGCTTCTGCATCTCATCAGCTGTCATGACATTGTCAGTCTCATCCTTGAGTTCCATGTTAAGAACTCTTTCTGCTTCTCGCAGGATTGACTTCACCTTGAGATCCAGCTTGTCCTGATTAGTCTTGGTGGCCTTCTTCCAGACAAACGTATACTTGTTTGCATTGGCCTCGATCTTTGTGCCGTCGATGTACTGAACTTCTAGACTGACAAACTTGGCATCAACAAGCATTTGAACTACCTGAGTGAATATATCGTCCATGACATCAGCTAGACGGCTCTTTCTGAACAGGTTGATTGTATTGAAGTCAGTACGCTGCATGCCGCTCAGCCACATAAAGTTGACATCGCGCTTAAGTAGAGCTTCCATCTTGCGACCTGAGTATACATTTTGGAGATATGCATAAAGGATGACCTTCAGCAGCATTCGTGGAGCAAAGCTGCTTGCGCCGCCACCTTTATAAGTGGCCTCGATTGCGCTGATATCCAGATGCTCAACTATGGCATCAAGTACGCGTACTGGATCATTTTCAGGAATAAAGTCACCGATGCAGTGAGGAAAAAGAAGAGAATCGTTCTGATTGTAAGATTTATACACTACCTTTGCCATGTCAAGAAAGTTGAGTTAATGTTTGATTTCGCACTTCTAATATAGCAAAACTTCCTGACATAAACAATAGCTATTCCTTTGA
>JAFYLU010000119.1 GCA_017550025.1 Bacteroidales bacterium
GTTCGCAGAGGAAATTGTTATATTATCATATCACCGCTATCACCGATAGTGGGGTATCCTCACGCACTTATGAGAAGTCATGATGCCACCGGAGGTGCACAGATAGTATGTAATCTTGATTTATAGAGGAAATATAAGAATTTTAATTTACGATGCAGGTGAAGTCGGTAAATATATAAGGAAGATTGATTTTTCTCTATAATTTTGATGTTTTCACGATAGTTGCTATTTTTGCTGAAGCAGGTTCACTCCGCTCCCCGTCAGACTGTCCACGGCTTCCCGCATCTGCTCTTACTGACAAGATCAATGGTCGTGAGAAGTTCATGAAAAGTATTGAGCATTCATACTACCATCCGAAGGATTAACTCTTTACGATGGTTACTTTCATAAAGACAATCGATGTCACAGGACTTGTAAGGATCAGTGAGAGAAGGGGTAAGTTCATGCGATATGCTGTCCATGAGGATCTGTCAGGACAGAGACCTGTCGGAATGCGGATTTGCTTAAGCTATTTGTAATGATCTAAATTTCAAGATATGAAACTGCCCGAAAACATGTCGAAAATTGTCGGCAAGACCTATAAAGGCCAGAAGGATGACGAGGGACGCCCCCACGGACATGGCATCATGGAATATCTGACCAGTGGTGAAAAGAAATACAAGTACGAGGGACATTTCGAGCACGGAGTGCGTTCCGGTTATGGGGTGTGGCATGAGACAATCCAGCTGATCCGCGAATATGAGCCATGGGAGTGGGCGCAGATGGGAGATTATGACAGCGCAGGCAGATTGATTCATCCGAACACGAAACCCGGTCCTCGCAAGGAGGTCGTCAGCTGTTGGGATGAGAAGTTCAGAGGATGGTGGAGGAACGACGATGCTGCCCATAGCCTCAAACACAAAAAATACGCCGAATGGCAGTCCGGCAGACTTGATGATGAAAAGGTTCTGGCTGATCTGATTGATTTCAAAGCGGTCAGAATGCTTCCGCAATCGATAGCCTACAAGCTCATGGTCAGTGACAATCCGTATGAAAGATATGCATACGGATTACGGCTTTGGTCGTGCCGAAAAGATCCGGAATCATTAAAGACAGCCTTCAGGATTTTTGAGGAGTCAGCAGACAGAGGTATTGCTGATGCCCTGCAGATGATGTCCAGAATGTACTATCTTGGAGAGGCATATGATGAAGAGACCGGAAAGTTTGTGATGGATCGTAAACTTTCCCAAAGACTGACAGTTCAGGCAATTGAGAAAGGCAGTATTCTTGCCAAGCTCAGGCGTAACAAAAACCTGTTCTTTGGCACAACAGAAGTTTCGGCGGATAGGGATTCGGCCATTGCTGAGGCAGAACGCGAATCGTCTGCAATCTTCAGCGAATCGATTCTTTGGACCGAGCAGTTAGGATGGTTCTATGAAATCGAAGATGAGAGGGAGAAAGCCATCAAGGCATACGAGAAGTGCATCATCAATGGATATTATGCTCCGGTCTACGACCTTGCTCTGATGTATCTGGAAGACGGAGATGAGGCTTACTATAAGACATTGATGAAATTGGGTATGGACCTGGGAGTGCCGGACTGCCGGATTCTGGGAATGGAGAATGAGTACAGATGGGACTCTCTCAGCGGTGACGAAAGGCTTGACATATACCGCCAGTTAAACAGAAATCTGCCGGAAGGCATTGACCATGGCAGCGGCGTATGTGCATATACATTAGCAGATGCTTTATTGAACGGTAAGTTTGGATATGATATAAATCTGGATTGGGGTAAGGAATATGCAGACCTTGCATTGACCTATGGTTTCAGTTCGGGAGCTTCTCTGGTTATTGATGCAGCAGAGACCCTTCAGGATCCTGAATTCATATCGGATGAAGATCTTCTCAAACTGAGGTATGATGCATTGCGTTATGGTAATGAAGATCAATTGGACTATGTAATCAGTAATAAGGAAACTTATATTGAAATGGGCTACGGTGACCAGATTGAAAAGGTCTGGATGCCTTTGTGGAAGAAGAATCATCCTGTGGCAAAGACCCAGGTCTCCCCTTCCGTCATCATAATCCAGCCTTCAGGAGTTGCCTCCGTAGTCGAAGCAGATGTATTCTGCATGTCCTATCGTGAGATGAGCCAGCTTATCGATGCGGAAGGACTTGATGCCGTCCATTTCTCGGAACCATTGAATCAGATTACCAAGTCATGCAAGTTCAAAGGTTATCAGTTGGCTATGTATGCTGACAGAAATGGGTATGCAAAAGACTTGGCGGACAACGCAATCGGCACTATCCTTTACGGACGCGGGGCAGAAATACGAGGTGCCGTAATCATTGTCCTTGAAGACGACAAGTACGACACTCATTCGTTCCATTTCAAGGAAGATCTTGACAATGTATTAGATGCAATATCAGATCTGACTGGTGGTCTTGTCCGTCGCAACTGAATACATTCTACGCCCACGGATAATATCTGCCATCGTCATCTGTCTGCGTCTCAACATTATCGGACTTCATGATCTTCTGACATAATCTTACCTTTTTTCAAAAGTCAGAGTGAAGGAATATGAGTATCTGCCGAACCAGAAAGTTTCGCGATGTTCAGGCTCTGCATATGAAATCTTGAATTGCGAACTGTATGAGGAATATTGGAACGAAGTTTCAAGTACGAATCCGTCTTTGTGGACTTCAAGAACCTTGAAATTGAAGTCGGGGAAAATCAGTGTTTCGATACCATACTGCTTCCATTCTTCTTTTCTGGGAGAGAACAGGCTGACGCCTTCCTTCAGGTTAACACCCTTCAAGTCGCACTCGAAGTGGTCTTCAAGGTCAATATCTTCTCCTGTCACCTCATTCTCTGATGATGCGCATGTCTTGAGGACAAATTTGTAATTATCAAAACTCATAAGCCGGAATGTTTAAGTTTCTATTGTGTTTATGATGAATGTAAACAGAAGGATACATTTGAAAAATCGTCATTCGAGCGCTCGGTCGGGATCATGAAGTTCACGGTGCCGCAGTCGAAAAAACGAAGTCCCCATCTTTCCTCCTCATCCAGCTGAAGCAGCGACATCATCCCTTCGTTTTCATTCTCATAGCCTTCTGTCATGACAGGCATGCCCAGAAGTTTGAAGCCATAATCAGTCTCGGATGTGGCCTCGATAGTAATCTCTTCTGCGGGAAGAACAGCTGGCTCACCATCTTCCCGGTAATATTCATGGGTAATCAGATTATCGGAATCTTCGGTGTAGAGAACCTTGAATGTATCAGGTTTCCACTCCCCTGACCCACCGCATGGGGCATCCATATCTCCAAGGAAATAATCCAGGTCTGCAAAGAACCAGAGCATTCCTTTGTGTGGCAGTCTGTTATCAGAATCAAGTTCAGATATATCTTCAAGGCAGATCTGACAGATGAATGTCAGCAAGTCGCCATCTTCATTGCAAGGCCACTCGAATGACTCAAGAAGATCCGGAAATCCCCACCAATGACTCTTGCCGGAGAGGTCCCGATCAGAAGGTAATATGTTTAGTTTTATTGCCATAATCAGTCGAAAAGAACTCTTGGATTCATTGCCGACGGGTTTCTCCATTCGATCCCCCTGCGGGCGAGAGCGGCTCTCTTTGCACTCCAATAGCTGTGGCAGAATCCCATACAGCGAGGATCGTCCTTCAACTGCTCGGCCACTTCATTTTCCACCTCGTAGATGACCTCCTCCCATTCCGGAGTCGCCTGCACGGGATCCACTTTGAGCATTCCTCCCAATCCGCTCCAACATTGAATGGCATGCTCCCAATGCGGATCACGGACAATCATGGCCAAGCTGTATATCCACTTGTCGACCTGTCTGAAATAATTCCTGTCGAAATGTTCCTGAAGGTAGTCATCGAAATCTGATGGACATTCAAAGTCACGGTACAGCCTGTATAACTCGCACAGCGATTGGAAAAGGCGTGGGGTCTCTCTTTTGTCAACATATTCATTTTCCAGCATACACGCAATCCAGTGGGCCTTATAGACAGGATTGATATTCTCCGATCGGAACGGCGCAACATCCTTCAATTCGTGGATGAATTCACGCACCAGCGGAATATTCATCCAAATATTTCCATCCTCATTATTCCTGTTCATCTGGTCGATCAGTTCAGCCGCATATTCATCAGACCACTCGCAGGCCATATCCCGGTCTTTGCTGAAGAAGAATACGTTTCGCGCCTGCTTGGAAATCCTTTCATTCGAGGTATCAAACTCTGGTGTGCCGAGCACCTGCCAATGACGATTGATTCTGAATGTGCGATCTCTATAGTCAAAGGCCATCTCATCTTCATCGATTGATTCAACAGTCAATTCTCTGCCAAACACAATAAAAGTATGTCCCGGCACTAAAGAATCAGTATCAATATGTTCCCATGACTTGATCCTGTTGCCGACTCCCATATCCATCGAGGTCTCGATCCTGATAATATTGAAGTGCTGTTTCATCATACTCATTGAAAATAAGATGTATTATTCAGAGAAGTTACGCACCTTCGCTGTTTCTCCAGGAGGAGGAGTTTCACCCGGCAGAAGAGGTGCAAAAACAGTCCTTTCTGTCGTTACGCGACCATCTATATCCACTGCAGAATTCAATAGAGTTATCAGGTAGGATTCATTTTCTCGCGCACATCTGTACATGTCATTAATAACCTTTCTCAATTCGAGAAGCATTTTGTTTGCCGTTTTCATGACCTTGCCAAAAGAAATGGCTCCGAAACCCAATTCGACCAGACCGACGTTTGCTGCCGGAAGTTGCAGCAAGAGGTCTGCCACATCCTCCCTCATTGATTCAAGCTTATCGAAATCATATTTGTATTGACCGAGCGTATACGGGATCCTCCAGCCATCCGAACCGCTTGCCACGTCCTCTCCTTTAGTGAACAGCTTCACGGCCTTGCATATCTGACCAGCCTCTGTTTCAAGATAGTAGGTATATACATTATAATCCGGAGCCCTTTTCGTAAGGGCCTCCTGTACCGCTTCATACAGATCAGTGAAATCCCAGATGAAGTCATCTATGACCTTCACACCTGTTTTTCCCGGATGCTCCCATCCTTCAGGAACTGTAAGGTCTGTCCAGACCGGCTCAGTAACGACAGTAAGGGCAGGGCGCATATCTTCCGGAACAACAAGTTCAGTCTTTTTCTTTGACACCTTGATGTCGTGGAATACGTAGGCTGCAGATGTGCCGCCGGTGTTTGAAAGCCAGAACATCAACTGCCCGCATCCTTCAATCGGCACCGTGACAGTCTGCGGCTGCATGCCTTCAAAGAGATCAAGTTCAGCCACAACATTCAGGTCTGAACCTATCAGAAGCTTCTCCTTGCGCTCACTTATGTCAGGCTGCATGGTATCCGGTCCCAGAAGTTGGGTGTCCCCTTCCTTCCTCAAGCACTCGACTGTAAATGTAACACTGTTGTACTGGCCATATGTGTTGAAAGCCGCACACGAATTCTCTGCGGCTTCTCCACCTGCAGCCAACATGAGTAGCGGAGCTATAGGGGCCAGGGTTGCGCCTATTGTAGCACCTCCTATCGCTGCTCCCGTCGCAACAAATGAGGTACCTACCGCAGCTGCACCTATGGCACCGGCACCTACTGCATCAGAGCCGGAAAGCACGCCAAAGTCAAGTGAGAAATGGGTACTGGTCTGCAGGACGAAACCTTTGTAGATTCTGCTGCCGTCATATCTGGTAAAATAATTCTTCATAGACTTTCCGTCTACGAATACGCCCGACGAGGCCTGGCTCACATAATGGATATAAGGTGCTCCAAGATCGATCAGGTCGATCTCATCAGGACATTCCGGCACAGGATGCACAAACAGGTCATTCTCCACAGGCTCTCCGCGATATACCACAAGGTCGGCAACTCCGAATGCAGCAGCATCCATCGAACTCTGTCCGCCGCTTTCGAATTTCAATTTCCTGCATTTATTGATAGGGAGAACGAACTTCTGATTAGGATAAGTTGCGTGGAGAGGAGCTTCAAGTATAAGTTCATCGTCAGCGTAAACACGCAGGACATCGTTGTTCATGACCCAACTCTTGCTTACATATCCGGCAGTGAAACTCACATAATCGAATTCATTTCCAAGATCGAATATGGCATGAGAGCGAAGGTCGCTGTTTAAGAAACTCGCAGTCATATAGAGAATGAAGCCCTCATTGAACTTCGTGCCGCCCATTGAGAAGGTCACATAATCTGAAATTCCTTCATACAATTGGTATTCCACCTTGCTTCGAAGAGAATATGGCGGTATATTAGTGATGAGCTTGCACACATCAGGAAGTTCTTTCAGGCGAGGATCGGGTGCATCGACCGTAACAGCAACATCAGTATCAGCATCCGGTGTATTCCCTTTCGGATATACCCAAGCATCGACAATGGCAGCATCCAGACTGCCGCTTGCCTGTTCGCTTTCAAAAGTCAGTCTGTTGACTCCTTTGACATCAAGCGTCACCTGCTGTGCAATACTTTCCTCATTGATTTCATATTCATAGAGTATCTTGCCATCACCCAATACAGTAACCCATCCCCTTGAGGTATCATTTCCGTCATCGGTTGCCAATGGACCGACGACAAAGCGCAAACTCTCATATTGACCCCTGATGTTCAGGTCGGTCGAACTTTTGCCGCTTCCCGATAACTGCATCGACATTCCTAACAGCAGACCATATTCATACGTTTTGTTGCCGATCTTGATTGATTTGGTTTTTCTGTCGGGGGCCACCCAGGTGTGACGGCCGTCGCCCTGACTGTTAAACGAGGATCCGTTCATACGATAAGGAGCAATATCCCTGAAAAGCATCCTTGTCTTCACCTCCGGGTCGTTTTTTCCGCGAAGGTCGTGCGGCGTCTGATTCTTTGTCCAAAGTGCGACCTCACAGAAGGCGGCCTCGACTTCAGGCTTTACCAGACTGAACTCAAGTTTATCAACTCCGCTTATATTCAATGTAAAATGCTGTCCCAGATCTCCATCCCGCAGCACATAGTCGAAGATTCTCCTGCCATCAGCGTGAATCTGCACGATGTTCGGGTCATTACCTCCGTGAGACTTTTCCGCTCCTAATATAAAAGAGATGGACTCATACTTTCCTCCAAGATGGAATGTTGCATAGCCGCGATAATTATTGATCACTCCTAAAGTGAAACAATTGTTCCAGACATCACCACCCTGAATCTCAAGCGAAGAGTATGCATTATAACGATCGCTCTCCACCGGCTGATAGGCCTTTGTAAGATATACGGGTGTCTGTGCCAGAAGTTGCACACTCACCATCAGAAATGCTGCAATAAAGAAAAAGTACTTTTTCATACGAGTAAGTTTTGAAGCCAAATTTAACCTTTTTTATGAACTTTTGCAACAATAGGGGAATTATCAGAAATGAAAAGGAAAGGATTATAAAAACTTATTGAATCACAGTAAGTTACAGAAGCTGACTTTCCTGGCTGAAAATCCAAGAAAATGCTTCACAGATTGGCGATCGAATGGACGAGCCTCAAAGGATGTAAACCTCTAGGCTTCCGTTTTGCAATGCTGAAATTTCATGGAGCGATTTCAGTATTCACGGTACATTTGATAGAGCAGAAATCGAGTCCTCCGATTTTTACTGTGCTTACGTTGATGGTTCAGGTATATTACGGGATTTATTTTTCTGGGATTGGAGCCTTAAGAATACCCACCTCGGAGAATATCCAATCATCCGTAAGGAAAATCTCAAAGACAACAGAACCATTCAGCAGAATAAGATACTTATTTGCAGACTGGCATGCTTACGGAGTTGGAGAAAGCACTGAAGACCTGGCGCATTTTTATAGGAAAAGTGCTCGCGGCACCCTTGATTTCCGGGGTATCGCGAGCACTTTCGCTATGTTTTTGCACTCGATGTCCGATCAAGTCGGGCATGACGTAGGTTCATGTCAGATTACCTCTCCAGAGGGAATCTGAATTGATAATCAATTACTTAAATGAGACTCTGTATAAATTCGGTATAAAAATTTGGTTGCTAGCGGATATGAATAACTAATGTTTCTTACCATCTGTCATGCCTGTCACAAATAGGTAGGAAACTATCGGCAAATAACGGATAAAAAAGTCCTCGGAAAGAAACAGACCACAATTGGCAAACGATCTCATCGCATTCTCGTTACAATCCCCTACTCAAGCCTCAATTATCAAGTATATATTTAGAATTAATGAAAGTAACATATTGCTATATTTATTATCTTTGTATGTTATACAATTTAAATGCATGAGTAAGATATCCATCAGATTCTTCAACGACCGCGAGGTCAGAGCCATTTGGGATGAGGCAAATTCCAAGTGGTGGTTTTCTGCTATTGACATTATCCGTGCAATAAACAAAGAGGACGACTATGTCAAGGCAGGAAACTACTGGCGATGGCTTAAAAAGAAGTTGACCACAGATGGAGTCCAACTCGTGAGTGTCACTCACGAGTTCAAATTCGAAGCTCCTGATGGAAAGAAAAGAGCTGCTGACGCCCTTGATAACGAATGCGTTGAAATCCTGGCCAAACACTATCCAAACAACAGAGCAAACGCATTCCTTGACTGGTTTACATATAGTGACAACACAATAGATGGACAGAGCAAGAAGAAGGCATACACCTTCATGGAAAGCAACATTATAGCAGATGGCGACATCGGAACTGTTAAGGCTCTACAGCAGATTCATGCCTATATCTTCGGCGGTCTCTATGACTTTGCCGGCCAGATCCGCACAAAGACCATCAGTAAAGGCGGTTTCACCTTCTGTCTTGCAGAATACCTCCCACACGAGCTGCAAAAGATAGAATCAATGCCGGAAGACACACTCGACCAGATTGTTGCAAAGTATGTCGAAATGAATGTCGCCCATCCGTTCATGGAAGGCAACGGCCGCTCAACCCGTATATGGCTTGACCTCATTCTCAAGAAACGCCTCCAAAGATGCATCGACTGGAGCAAGATCAACAAGAAGGACTATCTCCAGGCAATGCAGTCTAGCGTAGTGGACGCCTCCCCTATCCATTCCCTCCTTTCATCGGCCATTACAGACAAGATCAATGACCGAGAAACCTTAATGAAGGGCATTGACTACTCATACTACTACGAGCAGGAAGAGTAACCAAGTCCCTAAAAAGTTGCCCCAAAGATTGTACAGTTACAACCTTATTGAGATCTAGATACAGACAAATTAGAATTTTATGAGTTCTATCCACTCATATGAGATCAATGAAATCTATCCTGGACAATATCATATGATGCTGGACTTTCCAGATATAGAAGATATTAAAAAGATTATTTCAAGAGAATACAATTACATATGGTTTTACGATTGTACTTCATGTGGCGTCAATTGGCATAAAGTAGATTCCATTTCCTTTGAAACACCACTCAAAGATATATTGATGAGGAATGTCCACTTCGAATGTATAATAGAAACAGAGCTCATTCAATAATATAATAACTGACTATGTCTGACAAACAAAAGAAACCGACAGCCTGGAAGAAGAATCGGAAATTTGGTGATGTCTTCGGTGGCAGGCTATGGCCAAAACGTAAGGATGGGATAATAAGAAGGACACATTCACTTTCTGCACCATCAGAATTTGATCAGACTCCTATCTTTCTTGCTGACAACCCCTCCCGTGACTATTTCTTTCCTGTCACGCCGGATGAAGTCAGAGAGGCGCTTGTTCAACTCCCGCAAGAGGATACTCAAAGCATTACGCATATCTGGTTCCGTAAGCATAGTGATGAGGACATTCAGGCATATGTAGCAGTGGGCAGCGGAGTTGTAGCTGTGGTTCTATACCCTATGAGGAAGGACCTGATCATTGATCTCGGTAATAGAAGGCCGTCGGGAAGAAAACTCAAATGGTATGAAGGGTATGCTTGTGTCAAAAGAACAGGCGAACTGTGGATCGCCGAATTTACTGAAGAATCAGCCCGCAGATATTATCTGGAACGTCTTATTCCTCATGAAGTGGGACATTGTGCCGATTACAACAGAGGATTACTGAATACCCGATCTTCGTATAAGGAAGAAAATTCAGCTGACAACTATGCGTATGGGCATAATCAGGATGAGTAAACGATAAAACAGATAAGAAGCGGACAAATTGTGGAATCACACAATCTTTACCAGAACCCTCGTAGTAGAAAACCCATATTAATAATCATAGAACAAGCAGGATTGCCTATTTATTTGGCGAAACCGGTGCGACAAGATAATGCAAATTCTTGTCGCACCGGTCATTTATCTGGTTACCCAATCTGGTCGGGTTATGAGATTACGACTCCAAAAGGCATACTAAATTGATTATCAATTACTTAAATGAGCCTCGGTATAAATTCGGTATAAAAATTTGGTTGCAAGCGGATATGAATAACTAATGTTTCTTACCATCTGTCAAGCCTGTCACAAAGGTAAGAAACTATCGGCAAATAAAGGACAAGAAATTACAACTATTTATTATTGTCTTGATTTTCAATAAGCTAGATAGAGCATATTGTACATTTTGTAACACATGAGGATTATGAGGCTAACCAAAGTCTGGTTATAAAACCTTTAAGAGACGATTTCATATAAATTTACTTCGGAAAACATCAGACAACAATCGGAAAACATTCTCATCGCATTCTCGTCACAATCCCCTATTTTTCATAAAATTCCAATTGGATTTTCAGCCATGAAAACCCTCCTTAAAGACCTCGAATCTGATGTCTAATCTACCTTTAAACAATTCTACTGACTCAAGCATTTGCATTTCGCTATAATTTTATTGGCTTCACACATCAAACTTTCTTGGAAAAATGTAAAATTTCCCTAAATTTGCATTGGAAAAATGTATAGATTGTAAGAATAATGCACTACAAAAGTGTAAATACTATCTAATATGGATATAAATTATACAGATATGCTATCAAGAAAACTTGACAACTTCATTGAGAAGCATTACGCAAACAATAAGTCAGCATTACTTCTCAAGGGAGCAAGACAGGTAGGCAAGACTTCAGCCATAAGGAAATATGCGAGAAAGCAAAAGATGAATCTCATTGAGATCAACTTCTATGAAGATGATTCAGCGTGCGGCATCTTCAAGGGCTCACAGAATGCCAAGGATGTATTGTTGCGTATATCTGCTCATACTAAAAAGAAGACATCATTGCCAAATACAATGATATTCTTTGATGAGGTTCAGAAATGTCCAGAGGTCATCACATGGATAAAGTTTCTCGTGGATGAAGGAAGCTGCAAATATGCATTAAGCGGCAGCTTGCTTGGTGTAGAGTTAAAAGGAGTGGAAAGCGTTCCTGTCGGATATATGTCTGTAAAAGAAGTCTTCCCTTTGGATATTGAGGAGTTTTCACGATGTCTCGGTCTTTCTGATGAGGTTCTGACAAGTGTAGACGAAGCATTCGAGAAAAAGATTCCTGTAGACGAAGTTGTCCATGCAGCCCTGATGAAGATGATTCACCTTTATCTCGTTGTAGGAGGAATGCCAGCTGCTGTACAGGCATACGTTGATACAAACGACCTTAATGTTGTAGAAGAGAAACAGAAAGAAATTCTAGATCTATACAAATGGGACATCAGTCAGTATGATCCTAATAAGAAACTTGAGATAAATGAGATCTTCAACCTGATTCCATCTGAACTTGATGCAAAGAACAAACGTTTTATCCTGAAGAATCTTAATGAACATGCACGTTTCTCTCGTTATGAGAATAGCTTCTTATGGCTTAAGAATGCAGGTGTTGCAATTCCAACATTGAATATTCAGGAGCCGACTTTCTCCTTTAAGCTAAATGAACTGAGGAATCTGTTCAAGCTATTCCAGAATGATGTCGGTCTGTTGACAAGCCAATATGCTTCTGGAATCCAGTTACAGCTGCTTCAAGGTGAGGTAAAGCAGAATTACGGCGCCATATATGAGAACCTCGTAGCTCAGGAATTATATTGTCATGGCTTCGGAGGAGATGAGCATGAACTACATTACTTTAACAGCAAGAAACAAGGTGAATTGGATTTTGTAATTGCTCAGCATGGTAAAGTAATCCCTATTGAAGTCAAGTCAGGAAAGGATTATGAAAGACATAATGCATTAACCAATGTACTGGCTAACGATGATTACAATATCGATTTTGCTTATGTTTTAACTAACGACAATCTGCGCGTAGAAGGCAAACGCATATATATGCCGATGTATATGCTTATGTTCATACAGAAATCCCCTGCCCCAGAAAATCAGATATTCAAATTTGATCTGCATAATCTTTAATTATGTTTAGAGGATCAGATGCCTGACTTTTGCAGGATGCCACAAAATCAGTACACTTTCGCAAAGAAATAACTGATTTTTCGTCAAGGTTTACATTATACCAAAAGCTCTCCGCAACAGAAATCTGATGCGGAGAGCTTTCTTTTTATGAGATACCCGATCAAGTCGGGCATGACTGTCATGTCATTGCCGGCTTGACCGGCAATCAATTACCACTCCAGAATCTTATTGAAGTCGTAAGCCTCAGGGTTCTCGATACCGAGAGCCTTTACTGCCTCGTAGTCCTCTGGTGTCACGTAGTGAGCGATGTACTTGTAGTAGTTCTGTGCAGTACCTGCGTTGATGTCTACTACGCGTGGTGGGATCTTGCCTGTAGCAGGGTCCTGGAGGTCAGCGAGATAGAGTGGAGATACGTTACCGTATGAGTCAACGTATACCATGCAGCCTGTCTTGCCCTCGCTGTAGAGCTGGTAAACGCCCATTGCGAGCTCTGTACAGTAAGTAACATCGTAAGCTACAGGATCCTGACAACGAACATCGTATCCGATCTCTACCGGACGGCTCTTTACCTTAAGACCGATCTTCTTGAACTCAGCCTCGAGGAGGTCGTTGAAGAGAACCGCCTTTGAAACCTTACCGAGCTCTGGGTGACCGTGATCGTCGTATGAGAAGTGTACGCCTGCAGCCTCCATCTCCTCTGCCTTGAACTCGTGGAAGAGACCCTCGGCAGCAACGATAGTACCGTAGTTCACGCCCATAACCTTTCTCTTGAGGATAGCAGAGATAGAAAGCTTCACAACCTTGTCAAGGCAGATCTCTGTCTTGTTGAACATCTCTGGGATGATAGTCATAGGACAGTGAGTAGCCTCACCGATACCGAGTGCGAGTGAACCGCATGTACGGCCCATTGCAGAGATTACAAGCCAGTTGCCTGAAGTGCGGGCATCTTCATAAACTGTGCGTGCGAGGTGTGCACCTTCGTTCTTTGCAGAGTTGTATCCGAAAGTAGGAGCATTTGCAGGAAGCGGAAGGTCGTTATCGATAGTCTTTGGACAGTGGATGTTTGCGATAGGATAACCCTTTGCTGCGAGGAACTTCGAGATACGGTTTGCAGTAGAAGCTGTATCGTCACCACCGATTGTCACAAGAAGCTTGATATTGTTGTCCTTGAAGAGGTCAAGGTTGAAGTTCTCCTCGAAATCCTTGTCAGTTGGCTTGAAACGGCTCATCTCAAGGTATGAACCACCTCTGTTGAAATAACGGTCAGCGATTGCGAAAGTAAGGTCCTCTGTACGGGCGTTCTTGCTGAAAAGACCTGAATAACCGCCATGAAGGCCGATTACACGGAAGTTCTTGGTGAGGAATGTCTTAGCAACACTCATTGATACCGAGTTCATTCCCGGAGCGGGACCGCCGCCACAAAGGATAATTACTGCGTCTTTCATCTTTTTACTGTATTAAATGTTATACTTAAAAATTGAGTTTTTCATATTTACCGGTCTGCCATGAACGTTCACGGCAAATCAATCGTGCAAATTTATCATTTTTTGCAATAAATCACAAGAAAATATACAACTTGCACAAGTCAAAAGCATTTAGTAATTTTGTAGGTTATTTATAATCTATGGACAAGGCACAGGCATATATCAGAATACAGGAACTCAAGGAAATCATCATTGAGGCGAACAGGAAGTACTATGTAGAGAACTCTCCTGTCTTGAGCGACTTTGAATTCGACATGCTTCTCAAGGAACTCGAATCCCTTGAGAATGAGTATCCTGAATATCAGACTGCAGACTCTCCTACCCGTAAGGTGGGAAGCGACCTCAAGACTGCCGGCAAAAGTCCGAAAGGAAGCGGAAAAGAGTTTGAGCAGCATCCTCACAAATACCCCATGCTGTCTCTCGGCAACACATACGACCTCACTGAAGTGGAAGCATTTGCGACAAGGGCATCAAAGGATATCGGCACCGGATTTACATACAGCTGCGAGCTGAAATTTGACGGAACCGCTATCTGCCTGACCTACAGGGACGGAAAACTTTTCAGGGCTCTTACCAGAGGAGACGGTAGAATTGGGGACGACGTCACTGAAAATGTAAGGCAGATCGGCAATATCCCGCAGCAGCTGACTGTGCCGTCAGACTTTGTCCCTACCCTTCTGCAGTCCTCGCCATGGCCGGATGAATTCGAGATCAGAGGTGAGATATACATGCCATGGGAGTCTTTCGAGAGGCTCAACGAAGAGCGTCTCAAGGATGAGGAACAGCCTTTTGCAAATCCGAGGAATGCCGCATCGGGATCATTGAAACTTATAGACAGCCGCATGGTGGCGGGACGTGGTCTCGAATGCACATTGTACCATATGCTCGGAGATGACCTTCCTTTCGCGACTCACGACGAAGCCCTCAATGCTGCCGCTTCATGGGGACTTCCTGTGTCAGACAAAAGACATATCTGCAGATCGGTCAAAGACATAGATAATTTCATAAACTACTGGGACACAGAGCGTAAAACACTTCCGTTTGCAACCGACGGCATCGTAATAAAGATAAACGAGCTTCATCTGCAGGAGGAACTGGGATACACATCAAAGTTCCCTAAATGGGCTGTCGCATACAAGTTCAAGGCGGAACAGGCACTTACCAGACTGTTGAGCATTGACTATCAGGTGGGAAGGACTGGAGCAGTCACCCCAGTTGCAAACCTCGACCCGGTACAGTTGAGCGGCACAGTTGTCAAACGTGCCTCCCTCCACAATGCAGACCAGATGAAACAGCTCGACATCCACATCGGAGATTACGTCTATGTAGAGAAAGGCGGTGAGATCATTCCGAAGATCACAGGAGTCGAGTTCAGCAGAAGAGACAATGATGTACAGGTTCCTGAATTCCCGGAATTCTGCCCGGACTGCGGCGCAAGACTGATAAGGGACGAACAGGAAGCGAAGTCATTCTGCCCGAACCAGAGCGGCTGCCCGACACAGATCAAGGGCAAGCTCGTGCACTTCCTCAGCAGGAAGGCAATGAATGTGATAGCAGGAGATGCGACCATCGAGCAGCTGTACAACAAGGCACTTGTATGGAATGCAGCTGATTTCTATGAGCTGCGGACAGAACACCTTCTCACACTGGAAGGATGGAAGGAGAAATCAGCAGAAAGGTTCCTGAAAAGTCTGGAGGAATCGAAGAAGGTGCCGTTCGAAAGAGTCCTTTTTGCATTGGGCATCAGGCATGTAGGCGAATCGACAGCCAAGTCGGTAGCAACATGTTTCGGCAACATAGACGCAATTGCGGCAGCATCTGTCGAAGAACTTCTCAAGGCGGAGGATGTAGGTCAGATAATAGCCGAAAGCATCAGAGACTTTTTTGAAGATGAGACAAACCGCGAGACGGTCGAGAGGCTGAAGGCAGCAGGACTAAAGTTCGCAGTGGACAGCAAGGCCACCAAGCTTTCGGATTCTCTTGCCGGCAAAACCATAGTCATTTCAGGAAATTTCAGCATTTCGCGAGATGAAATGAAGAGTCTCATTATTGCCCATGGGGGAAAGAACAGCGGTTCCATCAGCGGAAGGACAGCTTTTCTCCTTGCAGGAGACAAACCCGGACCGGAGAAGATAAAAAAGGCTGAAAGTCTCGGCATAGAGATCATTGACGAAGATAAATTCATGACACTTATAAACGGATAGATATATGGAAACAGAAAAGATACTTACAATCGAGCATGTAGTAAGCGACAGTGAAACTGCAGACAAGATAGGTTCTGGCGGACTTCCTGTGTTCTCGACACCTTCGATGATCGCACTGATGGAGAAGGTTTCTTTCCTTCATGCGGAAAGGATGGGTCTCTGCACAGTAGGAACCAAGGTTAACATCAGCCATCTTCGTGCATGCAAGGCCGGCACATCTGTCAAGGCTACTGCAGAGCTCCTCGAACTCGACGGACGCAGAATCGAATACGCTGTCAGGGTGGAAGACGAGAACGGCGTCATGGGAGAAGGCACCCACCAGAGATTTGCGATTGACCCTGAAAGATTCATGGCTAAACTCAAGTAATGAAGCGTCTCACAAACAGGACCCGCCGTCTGAAGCGATTCTTCAATGATGACATCTGGACCTTGGAGATGGAAGAACTCTCCAGGGCCAAGGCTCGTTTCATCAAATATATGAAGGTCATGCTGATTACGATCAAGACCTTCTCAAGCGAGAAGATCGGATTCCAGGCGGTTGCATTGAGTTTCTTCAGCACCATGTCCGTAATACCTTTCGTAGCGATAGTGTTTGCCATAACAGGCGGATTCGGACTTGCTGACAAGCTCAAGGAATTCCTGTATGACTACTTCAACAACTCGCAGCAGGTAATAGACACGGTGCTCGGTTTCGCCGAGAACATAATCGTGACGGCGGAAAGCAGCGCGATGGGCCTTGTTTCCGCACTGCTCTTCTTCTGGATCGTCATATGGATGATGATGAATGTGGAGAAAGTATTCAACAATGTCTGGATGGTGCAGAAATCAAGGAACCTGTTCAGGAGGCTTACTGTGATCATATCGATGCTCGCTGTATCTCCCTTCATCGTTATGGTTTTCTTCGGCGGCTCTTTCGTCTATTCGCATGCACTTGAATACCTCGGACTTGATGTGGAGACATTCAGCACATTCAAGACTATCCTGACATGGACGCTTTTCGGAATGATCGCGACGGGAACATTCTCTGTGATGTACAAATATATTCCGAATGCTCCGGTAGACTATTCCAACGCCTTGAGGGCAGCGGTATTCTCCGGCATGGCATTTACATTGATGCAGTACCTGTATCTTGAGACACAGGTATTTGTGACAAGACTGAACGGTATATACGGTGCCTTTGCAGCCGTGCCGCTGTTCATGATATGGATAAACATCGGATGGTTCATCATCCTCATTGGTGCGGAGCTGTCCTATGCATTCCAGCATGTTGATAATTATAATCTTGAAGATTAGAAATATATATGGGATCTATTTCAGAATTCAGCCAGCATGACCATGAAGTCATTGCAAGAGAGTTTGCCGACCTGATGGAGACGGCAAGGAAGAGGTGTACCGATCCGGCTGAACTTGAAGCCATACAGAAGGGATTTGAATTTGCAAATGTGGCACACAAAGGCGTCAGGAGACGTTCGGGAGAGCCATATATATTGCATCCGATAGCTGTGGCAAAGATCGTGGCCAGCAACATCGGCCTCGGTTATAAATCCATAGTGGCTGCTCTTCTCCACGACGTCGTGGAAGACACGGATTATACTGTCGACAACCTGCGCAGTCTGTTCGGTGACAAGGTCGCGACTATTGTCGAAGGCCTCACAAAGATCAAGACCGTGCTCGACAACGAGGACAAGGCCCAGCAGAAGAGCATGCAGGCAGAGAATTTCAAGCGAATCCTTCTTACGTTGAACGACGATGTGAGAGTCGTGCTGATAAAGCTTGCAGACCGTCTCCACAACTGCAGGACAATCGAATTCATGCCGGAGCACAAGAGAGACAAGATCCTCAGCGAGACCATGTTCGTCTTCATACCGCTTGCCCACAGACTTGGCCTTTATGGAGTGAAATCCGAGATGGAGGACATCTGGTTGAGATACAAGGAGCCGGAAGCATTCAATGAGATTACTGCAAAGATAAACAGGAATGTAATCGACAAGGATAAGGAAATCAATGACTTCATAGCTCCTATCGACCAGGCTTTGAAGACAGCCGGCTTCAGATATGAGATCAAGAAAAGGGTAAAGACCCCGTACTCGATCTGGAAGAAGATGAAGAACAAGGGCATTGATTTCGACCAGATATTTGACCTTTACGCAGTCAGGATAATCTTTGATTCGGAGAATGAGGCAAACGAGACTGAAAGAGACCAGTGCTACCATATATTCTCAATAATAACAGGACTCTACAGATATAAGTCAGACAGGGTCCGCGACTGGGTCAACTACCCTAAAAACAATGGTTACGAAGCCCTTCACTGTACTCTCATGAGCCGCACGGGCATATGGGTGGAAGTACAGATCCGTTCACGCAGAATGCATGAAATCGCTGAAAAAGGTATTGCCGCACACTGGGCATACAAGAAAGACGGATTCGCCGAAGGTACAGAAAGCGAGATGGACAAATGGATAGTCAAGGTCAAGGAGATCCTTGTCAATCCGGATGTCAATGCGCTGGAGCTCCTCGACATGATCCACAATGACCTCATCAAGACAGACATCCTGGTCTTCACCCCGAAAGGAGAACAGAAGAGCATAGAAAAAGGCGCCACTGCCCTGGACTTCGCCTATTCGATCCACAGCCACATCGGTAACGGAGCGATCGCGGCAAAGGTCAATCTGCGGCTTGTCCCTCTTTCATATGTGCTCAAGACCGGAGACCAGATAGAGATCATTACGGCAGAGAATGAGAAGCCGAAACGGGAGTGGCTTGATTTCGTCAAGACCCGAAAGGCAAGGAACCTGATAACCGACTACCTGAAGAGCGAGAGGTCCGACAGTATAAAGATCGGAAAGAAAGTGCTTTCAGAGCAGCTGGAGGCCCTTGGCTACAAGCTGAATGACAAGACTGTCAACATGCTGATGAATGGTTATGAGGTCTTTGACACCAGGCCGGACGAGCTGTATTTCAGAATAGGTACCGGAATCATCAAGCTGAACAGCCTTTCAGAGGTCCTGAAGAAGAGTCATGAGGACAAAAAGAAGGAAAACAGCTGGTTCAACTGGTTCAAGAAGGAGAAGAAGGCAAACGAGAACTACATTATATCAGATAAGGAAGGATCTGAACATAAATATATAATATCAACCTGCTGCAATCCTATTCCGGGCGACAGCGTGATAGGTTTTCTTGCATCCGACGGAACAGTTAGCGTGCACAAGCGTACATGTCCTACAGCAAATAACCTTGCCTCCAAGTTCGGAGACAAGATCGTGATCCCGACATGGGAGCATGCAAAGGATATGAACATGTCATTCCTTGTGCGTCTGTCGCTCAAAGGTTTCGACAGGATAGGAATCATCAACGACATTACAAGATACATCTCGTTCGTCATGAGCGTGAACATAAGGAAGTTCTGTCTTGGAACTGAAGACGGAGTGTTCGAAGGATACATCGATCTCTATGTGCATGACATGGGAGACCTCGAGAAGCTCGTCAGGAAGCTTCAGAAGATCGAGGGCATCCAGAGCGTGATAAGGACAGATTTATAAGTTTGAATATGAAGATAAAAAGAATAATTACAGAATTCTGGCCTGTTGTGCCGGTAGCTTTCATCCTCGCGTCAATGATATTTTCTCATTCATGCGCCAATACGACCACTCCGCCGAGCGGAGGACCTAAAGATACGATACCTCCGATCATTACCGAGGTATATCCTGCGCTGGGACAGGTCAATGTACCTACTCACAAGACAGAGCTGCAGCTGAAGTTCAATGAATATGTTGTTGTAAAGGATGCAAAGAGCCTCTTTCTCTCCCCTCCCCAGGAAAAGACTCCCAAATATAAGCTCAAGGGAAAAAGTGTCGTAGTATATTTCGAGAACGACCTTGATTCAAACAGGACATATACCCTGGATGTGACCAATGCCTTGGCTGATAACAATGAAGGCAATATGTTCCCGGGCTTCACCCTGGTCTTCTCGACCGGCAGCCAGATAGACTCAATGCTTATAACCGGTACTGTACAGGATTGCAATACCCTTCAGCCTCTGAAGGGAGCCACTGTCATGCTTTACAAGGACCATGCAGACTCGGCTGTCCTCCTGAAAAGGCCTGACGCAGCAGTCAAGACAGACCAGTGGGGATTCTTCAGCATCAGAAACATCCAGGACACAGTGTATAGACTCTATGCCGTCGTAGACGAGAACAACAACAACAAATACGATCCTGAAAGCGAAAAGATCGCTTTCTGCGACACCAACATCAGGCCGGTGATGGTAGTGAATGACACGCTGCCTGAACTCCAGAAGTATGACATGGAGGATACCCTGCACTGTCTTGCAAGAAAAGCCGAATACGAACTCAACGTATTCAAGGAAAAGCCGAACAAGCAGATGGTTGTCAATAAGGAAAGAATCGGAGCCAGAACTGCATATATCACCTTCATGGCACCTTATGCACAGATTGACTCGATCTGGATCAAGGGAGTGCCTTCAGACAAGCTTATCACGCAGTTCAATGTAATGCAGGACAGTCTTGAAATCTGGGTGAATGATCCGAAGCCACAGCCTGATACATTCTACCTCAATGTGAAATATCTCAAGACTGACACATTGGGAATGCTGAATCCTGCCGTTGATGAGTTCAAGCTTCTGAATCCTGACAGGAAAGTATTGGGCAAGAGCTCAAGGAAAGACATCAAGCATCAGGATACCATTGCTGTAGTGACTGTAGATGCGAAGCCGGAGAATGTCGAGCAGAACGGATTTGTATTCGAGTTCAAATACCCTCTCGTGGAATCTCCGTTCGACTCATTGAAGTATTCATATATCAATCCTAAACAGCAGGAATCTACCGGCAAGTTCACTGTCGAGCAGGATTCTCTCAACTTGCGAAGATATATCGTCAGACCGACAGAGAAGCTCATGCCTGGTTATGAATATAAGCTGAAAATGCCTCACAGACTGTTCAGAGACATCAACGGATTCTACAACGACAGTACGGAAGTGAAGGTGTCGTTGCCAAAAGACGACAAGTTGAGCACACTCCTGATCGACCTTACTAATGTAAACAACAAATACATTGTCGACCTTCTTAATGAAAAGCGCGACAAGGTCATCAGGTCATTCGTAATCGAGGATGACCAGGTGCTCACATTCCCATATGTGAAAGCCGGCAAGTATTCTATCAGAATCACTGAAGACCTAAATAGAAACGGAGTGGTAGACACCGGTAACCTGCTCGAGCACAAGCAGCCGGAGAAGGTATTGTTCTATAAGCTTGATGACGGAAAATTCATCATAGACATTCCGGAAATGATGGAAATAGAGCAGAAAATCGACATAACAGAAATGTTTAAATAACAGATAATGAGAAGATTACTTTTATATATCCTGCTTTTAACCTGTACATTGTCATCCTATGCACAGGAAAAGAAGGTCTTGAAACTCGATGAGACAGCAAGAATAGAATATGTAGACCGTCTTACTGACGAGCAGCTTGACACGATAGATGTGAAGAAGAAGCTCTCCATCAACGACTACACCCTCATAGGACTGCAATACGGAGCCGGATTGAGCATGTTCATGTTCAATCCTCCGCAGGAGAATGACAGGGTGATTCTTCCGTATAATGCAGGTATTACATTCACAAAATACGGCAAGATGTTCGGCTATATGCCTTATTTCGGCTTTCAGATAGGTCTCTTTTACGCGCAGGATGCCTATCAGTTCACATATAACGAGGAATATGACTATACCTTCAAGATTGAAAATTCGGAAAAAGCAGTAATAGATGTCATAGAGGTTCCGATGATGTTCCAGTTCCATTATGATATGTGGAACTTCAAGATCATGGCACAGCTGGGATGTTTCGGAGGCTACAGATTAGGAATACAGAGATATCCCGGCGTCACCGGAGGAGAGTCAATGTATCAGAATTCATTCGCTCCATATGAGACGAGAATCGATTATGGTCTTAAGGGAGGCGTAGGATTCGGTCTTGTATTTGACCCGATAGAGATTCACCTTCAGGCCACTTACAAGCATTCTCTCTCATCCATATATGAACCTGACTACAACAGTGAGTACTATTACCGCTTTGCATATCCGGCCAGCATCGTAGTTTCTGCAGGTGTACATTTCCAGCTCACAAAACGCAGCGGTAAGACAAAGGCCGACATGAAGAAGGAGGCAAGAAAATTAATCTATGAAAATGAGGAAGATCATGAATTCAATGGAGGTAAAGGCAGGTAATGTCGTAATCGGTGGTAATTTCCCGATTGTGATCCAGACAATGTGCAACACGCACACTTCAGATGTGGAGGCATCAGTAAGCCAGTGCATAAGATTGTACGAAGCGGGGGCGCAGCTGATCAGATTGACTGTCCCTTCATTGGCCCAGGTGGAAAACCTGAAACAGATCAAAGACGAATTGCGTTCAAGAGACATCGATACTCCCCTTGTTGCGGATGTTCATTTCTCATCAGAAATAGCAATTGCAGCCGCAGAAGTCGTAGAAAAGGTCAGGATAAACCCAGGAAACTTCCATAAAGATCACGAACAGGCTCGTGCACAGTTCGCCAGACTTGTTCAGGTATGCAAGGAAAATGGTACAGCTATAAGAATCGGCCTGAATCACGGGTCTCTTGGAGAACGCATCACAGGACTCTACGGCAACACTCCTCTCGCAATGAAGGAAGCCGTCATGGAATGGCTGAAAATGTGCGTTGAAAATGATTTCTACAATGTCGTAGTATCTCTAAAGGCAAGTAACACTTATGTTATGACAGAAGCTTATCGCCTGTTAGCCAAAGAGATGCAAGAGACCGGAATAGTATTCCCTTTACATCTTGGAGTTACAGAAGCCGGTAACGGTGACGGAGGCAGAATCAAGTCAGCGGTAGGAATTTCGGCTCTTCTTTCAGAAGGAATCGGTGACACAATAAGGGTTTCTCTTACAGAGGATCCGGCCAACGAACTGCCTGTTGCAGCTTATCTGGCCGACAGATATGGACACAGACTCCACTCGAGCATGGTATCGCTGAAGCTTGAAGGAAAGAAAGCGACAGCCACATACGCAGCGCCGTCAAAGGAGAGACTTCTGCTCGATTTTGCATGCGACTTCGGCAAAAGACTTCTGGACAAGGAGCTTGATGAAGTGGAGCTTTGCGGAACATATATGCATGACGGCGAAGAACAGATACTTGACGGAAGCAGCTATGCCGAATATCTCGTAGATGAGCTTATGCAGGCTGCAAGAAGACGTTTCTACAGACCTGAATACATTGCATGTCCGGGATGTGGCCGCACAATGTACAATCTGGAAAAGACGTTTGAGGAAGTAAAGCGCAGGACCGCCCATCTTAAAGGTACTGTGATCGCCGTCATGGGATGTATCGTGAACGGACCTGGCGAAATGGCAGATGCTGACTGGGGCTATGTAGGAGAAGGCAACGGCAAGGTATCCATATATAAAGGAAAATCGCCAGTGCTCAAGCATGTGCCTGAAGCAGAGGCGATTGACAGACTTCTTGAATTAATTAAAGCTGATGATTAATCATCAGCTTTAATTATAATTTCTTTCTGGGCTTTCTGCCACTGGTCTTTTGCGTATTCCTGCATATCCACGACCTCGTCCTTTTCGTCGACAATCTCCTGTCCAAGCATTGTCTCGATCACATCTTCCATCGTAACGATGCCTCGGAGCGAACCGTACTCATCGAGGATAGCGGAGATATGCTCCTTCTTCTCGAGAAGTTTCTCCCAGATATCAGCAACTGAATCTTCTTCGCTGAATGTAAGGATCGGGCGGATAATTTCATTCAAAGGTGTACTGAACTTATCTTCAGCCATCTTTTCAAGGACCTCCTGACGAAGGACATATCCTACAACATATTCATCACTCTCCTCATCATAAACAAGGATTCTTGAATGAGTGTTGTCACTGTCATAGAACTCCTTTACAGTCATGTTACCTGTAACCATCTCCACAACCACGCTCGGAGTCATGATCTCATGAGCCGTCACCTCGTCAAGCTTGAGGAGATTCTGGATCATCTTCTTTTCGTCTTTCTCGATCACTTCCTCTTCAGTGGCCACGCTCACCATTGCAGAAATATCTTCGCGGCTCACGCTGACCTGTGTTGATTTAGAGGAAATAAGTCTCTGCATACGTTCGAGAACCCATACAAGAGGGAAAGAAATGAATATCATCGCATCGATGATCACAGATGCAGGAATTGCGAGAGATCTCCAATAGCTTGTACCGATGGTCTTCGGGATGATTTCCGAGAAAATAAGTATGGCAAATGTAAAGACAGTAGAGAATATTCCTACAAGTGCATCACCATATACCTCATAAACCAGAGATCCGACAATTGAGGCACCGACAGTATTTGCAATTGTATTTATACAAAGAATCGCCGATATCGGTCTGTCCGGATTCTGCTTGAGCCTTTGCAGTCTGTGTGCCCCGGTGACTCCCTGCTCTTCAAGTCCCTTGATATACGACAGTGGCGTCGACAGCAAAGTAGCCTCGAGAGTTGAGCATAGCGCCGACAAGGCGATTGCAACAAACATTATTATATATATCAGCTGCTCTTCCATATTATTTTACCTGAAGTTCTGCAATTACAGATTCGCATGCCTTTACATAATCTCCAACCTTTACCTTGACATCTGTACCGAGCGGAAGATACATGTCTATCCTCGATCCGAACTTGATGACTCCGCACTGGTCTCCCTTCTTTTCCTTATTGCCTGGAACAGCATAAGTAACGATCCTTCTTGCGAAAGTACCTGCAAGCTGCTTGAAGAAGACATCACCATGCTTGCTTCTGATGGCTACAGATGAGTGCTCGTTGAGTTCTGACGCCTTTGGAAGGAAGGCAAGCATGTATTTTCCCGGATGATACTTATAATATGTCACCTCACCGTCTACTGGCCAGTAATTGACATGTACATTGAAGAAATCCATATATACGGAAACCTGAATGCACTCCCCTTTTACATATTCTGAATCATAAACCTTTTCTACGACCACGACCTTTCCGTCAGCGACAGATGTCACGACATTCTCTCCAGTCACAGTCTGTCTTTTCGGCACCCTGAAGAAAAAGAGAGAAAAGCCCATCATGAAGACGGGAATAATGGAAAGCGGATATGAAATGTACGTGCATGGAATAAAGCGCATGATGACATATGTCAGAGGGGCGCATACCAGCCACATGAGGAGTATTGTCCTGTAGCAATCTTTCTGAATAATCATAACGGGCGCAAAAATAGTGAAAAAAAGGCAATTAGGCAAACCTGCATGTCCTTAAAACACCTTTAAAGCACATTCATCACTACCAGATAGATGATTCCGATCGGAATTGCAATAAGTGCGCTGTCAAATCTGTCAAGAAGACCACCGTGTCCTGGGATGATATTTCCGGAATCCTTCACTTCATAGTGGCGCTTCCACTGTGATTCGATAAGGTCGCCATATACACCTGCAAGGCAGAGCAGAGTCGACATGGCAATGCAGTGTACTATGTCGAACGTGAAAAGTCCCGAATAATGAAGGATGACGGCAATCGCAGCAGACATCAGAAGTCCGCCCCAGAATCCGATCCATGACTTTTTAGGAGAAATCGAAGGGAAAAGCTTTTTTCCATACTTCTGGCCGAGAGTAATACCGAACATATATGCTCCCACATCTGATCCCCAGATCACTGCAAAAAAGCAAAGCAGCAGCTTTCCGTCGAACTCGCCGTTACAATTGAAAACTGCGAAATTCAGCAATGACCATGGAACCGCAATATACATCAGTGCGGTATAGAGGTTTGAGAACTTGTCGAAACGGCTCTTGTCCTTGACATACAAGGAGTTGATCATCAGCACAAATACCGGCACAAAGGCAAGGATGACAAGTCTTCCAGGGAAATTGAAGCCCTTGTAAAGGTAGATAAGGGAAAAAAGAGTGGCTCCCGCAAGAATCGACAGAATCTGCGAGAACCAATAATCCTTTCCGCATGTCATCTTCAGGAACTCACGCATCATTATGACGAGAGCAAGAAGCATGACTGCTCCAAATACATATTTTGTGGTAAGGAAGGCGGCCAGCATGACCGCCACGAATCCTATACCAGAAATTGTTCTTTTTACAAAATTATTCATTTTCGGCTACCTCTTCAGGATCCTTCGGAATCTCCTCCCCCGGCTTTGCACCTGCCCTCGGGCCGAAGATTCTTTCAAGATCGTCTGCAAAGATAACTTCTTTCTCCAATAAAAGTTCAGCTAACTCACTAAAACCTGCAAAATTTTCTCTTATAATGCTTTCTGTGCGGTCATGTATCATCTGTACAAGGTCTTTGACCTCCTTGTCGATAAGTTCAGCAGTCTTTTCACTATAAGGCTTGGTAAGGTCATATCCGCGGGAGCCTGTAGAGTCATAGAACGACAATGTTCCGATCTTTTCACTCATACCGTAATATGTCACCATACCATAAGCCATCTTGGTAAGGCGCTCCAGATCGTTAAGGGCCCCGGTCGAAGGCTGGCCATTTACTATCTCTTCAGCAACGCGACCACCAAGAAGCGAACACATCTCATCCATCATCTGCTCCTTCGTCACAAGCTGGCGCTCTTCAGGAAGATACCATGCTGCTCCAAGTGCCTGTCCGCGAGGAACTATGGTAACCTTGAACAAAGGATTTGCATGAGGAAGAAGCCAGCTTACAGTGGCATGTCCTGCCTCGTGATGTGCTATTGACTTCTTCTCTTCAGGAGTGATGATCTTTGATTTTCTCTCAAGTCCACCTACAATCCTGTCAACGGCATCAAGGAAATCCTGTCTGTCGACAGCCTGCTTGTTGTGACGTGCAGCCGTAAGTGCAGCTTCGTTACATACATTGGCGATGTCTGCACCAGAAAATCCAGGAGTATGCTTCGCCAGGAATTCAAGGTTGAAGTCCTCTGCAAGCTTGAGACCTCGGAGGTGGACGGTAAAGATTTCTTCTCTCTCCTTCAGGTCTGGAAGGTCAACATGAATCTGCCTGTCAAATCGTCCGGCACGCATGAGCGCCTTGTCAAGGATATCGGCACGGTTTGTCGCCGCAAGTATGATGACTCCTGAATTTGAACCGAAGCCATCCATTTCAGTAAGAAGCTGATTAAGAGTGTTTTCGCGCTCATCATTGGATGAGAATCCGGCATTCTTGCCTCTTGCACGACCGACTGCATCAATCTCGTCGATGAACACGATGCATGGTGCCTTTTCCTTTGCCTGACGGAAGAGGTCTCGCACTCTTGACGCGCCAACTCCGACAAACATTTCCACGAAATCCGAACCCGAAATCGAGAAGAACGGCACATCTGCTTCACCGGCAACAGCCTTGGCAAGCAAAGTCTTACCAGTACCTGGAGGGCCTACAAGAAGGGCACCCTTCGGAATCTTTCCACCGAGAACGGTATATTTCTTCGGATTCTTCAGGAAATCAACGATTTCCATGACCTCATCCTTCGCTCCATAAAGACCGGCCACATCCTTGAATGTAACCTTCATGCTGTCTTTTTCCGCAAGCTTTCCGGTAGCTTTGCCGACACTGAACACACCTCCCGGACCACCAGGACCACCCATGTTTTTATTCATGCCTCTGAACATGAAGATCCACATGAAGATAAGCATAAGCGGCAACAGAATCCATTGAAGTGTATCCCAGAAGCTCTTATGGTTCTCTATCACTACCTTTACCTGCTCGTCTGCAGGGATTTCGGCATTCAGTTCGCCGAACATCTCTTCTGCATTGAAACTGCCGGATACAAGAAAGATGAAATGCGGCGACTTCTTCGGAACATTTCCTCCGAACTTGTCCGCATACTTTTCGAGCTTGTCCGGCTTAATGGTCACTCTTCCTTCAAACTCGTTCCTGATGAAGACGACTTCCTTTATGTCGCCGGCGAGCCACTGCTGCTGAACATCAGCCCATTCCTCCTTCTGCGGATTCGCTCCGGATCCCTCCGTAAAGAACATATATCCCAATCCTATAAGGAGAACGATATATATCCATGATATATTAAACCGCAGCCTCACGGGTTTGTTTCCGCGAGGAAGATTATTGTTATCTGCCATATTTCAATTAAGATTAGTCCTCGTAAGAAGTTCTTTCAGCATCCGCCCAAAGCTCCTCAAGACGATAGAATGCCCTGTATGGAGTCTGGAACACATGCACGACGATATCACCGTAATCAAGAATCACCCAGAAAGCGTTCTCCTTTCCCTGAGCACGCTCTACCTTTCTTCTGCACTTCTCAATCATCCTGTCTTCGACATTGTCAGCAATGGCTACTACATTTGGAGTTGAATCAGCGCTGCAAACTATGAAGTGATCTGAAATAGCTGTTCCGATAGATGTGAGGTCGAGCGATACGACATCCTGACCTTTCTTTTCAAGCATCGCGTCCGCAATGACCTTAAGTTCTTTATTGTCCATGTACTTTATAATTGTTACTTTTGTGAAAATTCCGTGCAAATATAATCAAATTCCGCACCATGGCAAAGAAGCATGACATTATATGGTATGACAGGCTGGATTCTACCAATGAAGAGGCTAAAAGGCATATTTCTGACATTGACAATTTGTCAGTCCTGTCAGCTCTGGAGCAGACAGCAGGCCGTGGACAACGCGGGAACACATGGTCAAGCAAGGCCGGAGAAAACCTTCTTTTCAGCATAGTATTGAAATACTCGAATGACGGCACAGACGCCCAGCTTCCTTCACTCGATGCGAAAAGACAGTCAGCTGTGAGCGAATTGACGGCACTGGCACTTATTGAATTTCTGTCAAGACATCAGATAAGTGCGCAGATCAAATGGCCGAACGACATTTACTCATGTGACAGAAAGATATGCGGAGTACTAATAGAGAACTCTCTCAACGGAAAATCTCTTTCATATAGCATAATTGGTATCGGCTTGAATGTCAATCAGAGAAACTTTGATGTTAACCTACCTAATCCGGGCTCGATGGCATTGTCATCCGGCCCTGGAAGCACATATGACATAAAGGAATGCCTCGAAGAGTTCATGAGCATATTCACTGACATGCTGCCAGACATATTCACAGACGAAGGCAGGAAATACATCCGTGAGAGATATCTGAAAAATCTTTGGAGGAAAGACAGGACAGCGCAGTTCATTGACTACACTTCCCTGCCGTCGGGTCACCTTGACGGTCCTTCCAACATAAAAAAAGATATGTCTCCTGATTCCGGAAGAAGATTCACCGGAATCATAAGAGACATATCATTATCTGGTAATATTCTTATCGAAGATCACGAAAGCCGTGAGATCCGCGAATTCGGATTCAAGGAGATAGGATATATTCTATAGTATCAGATGCGCATGGCAGATATGACTTCTGCCGGGTCAGCTGCCTTGAATACAGCACTGCCGGCAACGAGGATATCCGCTCCATTCTCTACAAGCTTCGCAGCATTCACAGCAGACACTCCGCCGTCAACCTGAATCAGACAGTCCACGCCCTGCCTTCTGACTTCATCTTTCACTGCAGCAAGTCTGTCATAAGTCGCCTCAATGAATTTCTGTCCGCCGAATCCTGCAAATACGGACATCAACACGATATAATCACACTGGTCAAGATACGGAAACAGTCTTGATACCGGTATATCGGGATTGATTGCCAGTCCAGGCTTCATTCCTGCTGCACGGATCTGTGCAAGTACCTGACCTGCATTTTCAACGGCATTGAGATGAAAGCTCAACATATCGACTCCAACCTTTGCAAACCTGTCGACATATTTTTCAGGATGCACGATCATCAGATGAGCGTCAAGAGGCTTCTCTGCCTGCTTGGCTATGGCCTCTACGATAGGAAAGCCATAAGAAATGTTCGGAACAAAGGTTCCGTCCATGATGTCAAGATGGAAAATGTCTGCATACCGGTTTACAAGTTCCACATCTTTTTCAAGATGGAGGAAATCTGCGGCCAGCATTGAAGGGGCGATCTGTACCATTTTATTTATCTGTAATTAGTTACAACATCTGTAAGGAGAGCCACGAACTTGTCGAGTGATGCAAGGTCAAGGCGCTCGCCAGGGGCATGTACTCCACGAAGTGTCGGGCCGAACGACACCATGTCAAGACCAGGGAATTTCTCTGTGAAAAGTCCGCATTCAAGTCCCGCATGGATAGCCTTCACCTTCGGGTCGGTTCCAAAGAGTTTTCTGTATGAAGCAACGCATGCATCCCTGACAGGTGATTCTGCTGCTGGAGCCCATCCCGGATATTCACCCTCATGTCTGACAGTAGCTCCTGCAAGAACGAAGCATGCCTCCATCTTCGCAGCGGCAGCACGGCGTGCCGCAGTGACACAGCTTCTCTGGCTCGATCCGATGCGGATGACTCCCGGCTCTGTCATCTTTACAGATGCAAGGTTTGTCGAAGTCTCCACAAAATTCTCAATTTCCTGACTCATGCCAAGAACTCCATGTGGCGATGCACAAAGGGCTGTGACAAGATTCCATGCAGTCATTTCATCGATAGCGACATCTGAACCCTCTGCTTCGCAATATCCGACCTTGAGTTCCTTCTCGATATTGCCATATTCTTCAGCTACAGATTCAGCGAAATCCTCCATTCTCTCATTAATGATGTCAAGGGTGTCAGGCTCCGCAGCAATTACAGCCTTGGCTTCACGTGCAATAGCGTTTCTCTTGTTGCCGCCACCTATGGTAACAAGCTGCCAGTCAAGGTCCAGGATGCTGTAGAGGAATCTTCCAAGGAGCTGAACAGAATTGGCGCGTCCCTTGTTTATGTCATCGCCGCTATGGCCTCCCATCGCGTCCTTCACGAAAATCTCTTCGAATTCGAAACCTTCGCAGACTGGTTCATCCTTATAATGGAATTCTGCAGTTGTGTCAAGGCCACCTGCACATCCGACAAAGATTTCACCTTCATCTTCAGAATCAAGATTCAGAAGGACTTTTCCAGTAAAGAATCCAGGCTCAAGGGCCATCGCTCCATCAAGGCCGGTTTCCTCGGATGTCGTGAAAAGACATTCGATCTTTCCACACGGAATATCACTCACAAGAAGTGCCATCTGTGCCGCAACTCCGATTCCACAGTCAGCACCGAGAGTTGTGTCAGGAGCAATCATCCATCCGTCCTTGATTATATATTTTATCGGATCCTTGGCAAAATCATGTTCGACTCCCTCATTCTTCTCGCATACCATGTCAGAGTGGCTCTGGAGAACTATGACAGGGACATCTTCATATCCGGGAGCCGCCTCCTTCGTGATCAGCACATTGCCAGCCTTGTCAGTCTTGCACTCGAGGTTATTCTTTGCTGCGAAATCCTGCAGATAAGCTATTATATGTTCTTCATGTCCGGATTCTCTCGGGATCATGGTTATTTCCTTGAAATAGGAAAGTACTGATTCAGAATTCATATCGTAAAACTATATTTTTACAAATATAGCATTTATAATGAAAAAATCCACCCGAAACGGGTGGACTTGTCTATCTTTTGACAGGAACGAGAAGTTTCTCTATATCTGTCACATATTGCTTGAATGTCTTGTCTGTTGCCATCAGGTCCGCAACAGTAGTACATGCGTGAAGAACCGTTGCATGATCCTTGCCTCCGATTTCAGCTCCGATTGTCGAGAGAGAACAATTGATAAGGCTGCGTGACATATACATCGCAATCTGTCTTGCCTGTACAATCTGGCGTTTGCGGGTCTTTGAAAGCAATGTGTCGCGAGTGATATTGAAATATTCACATACCACTTTCTGCACCTTGTCGATTGAAAGGTCATTCTGCTGCTCGCCTACTATCTTTTCCGTAATCTTCTCCGCGAGTTCCACAGTCACTTCCTTGTGAGCAAGCGTCGCATTTGCTATCAGGGAGATAAGAGCTCCTTCGAGTTCACGGAAATTTGACTTGATCCTTGATGCAAGGAAATGAAGTACATCCTCATTCAGCTTCACTCCCTCACGGAAAGCCCTTGCCTTGAGCATTTCAAGTCTTGTAGCGAAATCCGGCTTCTGAAGCTCGACGGAAAGTCCCCATTTGAGCCTTGAAAGCAACCTTTCCTCGAAGTTCTCAAGTTCTACAGGAGGTCTGTCGGAAGTAAAGATAAGCTGCTTTCCTGACTGGTGAAGATGATTGAATATGTTGAAAAACGCATTCTGCGTACTCTGACCCATGAGATCCTGGATATCATCCATGATCAGGACATCCATCTTCATATAGAATGCGAGGAAGTCAGTAAGCTTGTTCCTTACATTGACCGCATCCATATACTGTGTCTTGAACCTGTTTGCAGGAACATAGAGGACCACAAGGTCAGGATATTTCTTCTTGATTGCAATACCGATGGCCTGCGCAATATGAGTCTTTCCAAGTCCCGGACCTCCGAAAAGGAAGAGAGGGTTGAAGGCGGTCTTACCTGGTGCCAACGAAATGCTCTCACCTGCAGTGTATCCCATCTTGTTACATTCACCGACGATAAGGTTCTCGAAACAATATACAGGATTAAGCTGCGGATTGACCTGGACACGCTGCATTCCAGGGAAGACAAAAGGTCCCGGATTGCCACCTCTTGAGAATGTCTCGACAGAGATTGTCTTGTTGACCGGAGGGTTTCCATGGGCTGCTGGATATACAAGAGACTGCTCCTTGCGGACCGGTGTGACTACATATACAAGCTTGGCGGCCACGCCGAGCTCTTTCTTGAGAGACGCCTTGAGAATATCGAGATATGCTCCCTCGACATATTCACGGAAGAATTCAGAAGGAACCTCGACTGTGAGAGTAGACTCAACGAGAGAAACAGGCTTGATCGGCCTGAACCACAAGTTGAACTGCTTCGGGTCAATGTTCTGCTGAATGAAATTCAGACAGTTGTTCCATACTGATATGTGTCTTTCCTGCGTCATTTAATATATGCTGTGCGTGTTTTAGGATTCTCGTGTTGAATTGCACTGCAAAGATGAGGAAAAAAAAATTATAAAAAACAAAAAAATCTATTGCATATTAATTTTATTTTACATCCTCAAAAGAGCGATTTTGCCGGATTATACTATTTTGCAATCTATTGACACACAAATACTTATGAGTTTATAAAATACATAACCGCCTAAAAGTTAGGCGGTTTGCAATTTATATTTATTCTAAATAGGCGAATCTGTGCTAAACATCTGACAGAGTGGGCTAGAAGACCGATATCTTGATATATTTCTTCGGATTTTCCTGTATTTTACGCACCAGAGAATCAACATCGGCAAGGAGGGTATCGACAGAATCGTATACAGATTTATCAACAAGAAGTTTACCGATCGTCCCGTCCGGATCATTAATGCTTTCAAGAAGGGCGTTGAACGACGCGACCAGACCCTCGATGTCAGATTTCGAAACAGCATCCGCAATTGATGATACCCCGGTCATTGTGGTATCCACCTTATCCGCAATGCTCGAGAACTTCGCTGAAAGTGATGCAAGATTATCCACAAACAGTGAAATCTCCGACGACTTTCCGCCGATCATCCCGGCCAAGGCATTGACATTCTCCATGGTCGACTCCAGATGAGCAAGAGTCTTCGCAACAGAGGCCTGATTTTCATGAGCGAGAAGCCTGTTTACACCGGATACGGTCACAGACAGACTGTCTATGGCAGATGTGACCTTTGTGACTAATGGGGTGATGCTTCCGGCAAGCTCATCTATAAGTCCTCCCTCGGAGGCAGGCTGCAGGAACGAACCGTCAGCCGCCATATTCACAGAGTCTCCGAGGTCTATCCTGACACCCTTTCCACCCATTATGTCTACTGCGTATATGGTCATCTTCGAATCTTCCGGCACGCGGAATTCCTTCAACACTGAACAAACTACCTTGAAATCTCCTGACTCTGCATCATAGGCCACTTCTGTAACCTTGCCTGCCTTGTATCCTTTGATATAGACAGGAGCAGAAGCAACAAGTCCTTCCGCGTTTTCATATCTTGAAATGTATTCCATCTCTCTGTTGAAGATATCCTCACCACGGAGATAGTTAATCAGGAAGAAAGAGACAGTCAGAACGATGACTACAAAAAGACCGATCTTGAATTCTTTGCCGTATTTCATATGTATCATTTTACTCTTGTTACTGAATTACCGTCAACCTTTACCAGGAATGCCTCGGGAAAAGCCTTGCGTACAGACTGAAGCTTTAAAGAGGCATCAGCCTGCGAACCATACCTGCCTACTATATATTTATATATATTCGAGTCCGCGGCCTTTACCGCATGAGGTTTCTGTCCCTTGAATGCGGGATCTGATTCGGAGAGCAACCTGGCAAGTCCCATTATCTGTATTCCATAATATATGTCCTGACTTATGGCTGCGGTCTCCTTCGCCGCAGTCATGCCGGCACCCACGCTTGCATCATATTTCTGCTTATAGTTGCTGAATGCATTGAAAAGAGACTGCGCGATCTTCTCCTGTCCCTGTGCCGAACTCAATACCGCATAATCGTCAGGATTTGATATGAATCCTATCTCAAGAAGGGCAGAAGGCATATTTGTGGCCCAGAGAAGATAGAATACATCCTGATGAATGCCCGTATAATTGCTCTCCCTGTAAGGTGTCTTGTGGATATAGGCATCGTACTCGGCAGCAAAAAGCAGGCTGTTGTTATAATTGGCCTGCCACATAAGGCTGTGACCGATGACCGATTCTGGCGAATCCGGATCAAAATCCTGATATTTGGTCTGATAGTCCTCCTCAAGAAGCATTACGGAATTCTCTCGTTGGGCAACCGACTTGCTCTTGGCAAAATAATCGCTGCTGTTCTTGGGGTTGTTCGACTTCGGGCCAAGGATATGTGCCGAAGCTCCGAATGCTCTCGCATTATCATTGGAATTGCAATGGATCGAAACAAAAAGGTCGGCATGGTTTCTCTTTGCTATGGCAGCCCTCTCCTTGAGTTCTACGAAGACATCCGTGCTCCTTGTATATACAACCTTCACATCAGGATATGCCGCCTTGATCTTGTCGCCGAAAAGTGTGGAGATCTTAAGTACAATATGCTTTTCTGCTGTCGCTTTGGTCTTTCCCGGCGCCCCCGGATCCTTTCCGCCATGACCAGGATCGATTACAATAGTCTTCAGTCCCAGATCCTTATGCGTTGTCTGCGCAGAAATAGGGGAAGCAAGGCATAGGATAAGGAATGCCGTGATTATAATACTGAAAATATTAAGTTTAGAAGACATATTGACATCTCAATTTGGTTATAATTGAAAATAGTTTTAAATTTGCGTCTTGCAAAAATAGCAAAAACTTACGAAAGTTGGATATAATTGATGTCATTATATAATAAAGGAAAGATGAGGATGTGGTTCGGAAAGTGGGTATTGGCAATATTTACATTGCTGATACTCAATACTTTTACACTTTCCTCACAAGAGCATGAGCACGAAAGGCGTACCAGAAGGAATCACAGGCATCTGGAGGAGCAGGCAGACAGTTCTGCCAAACCGCAGCTGCCGGATTCCCTTATAGCCTTCCGCGACTCTGTAGCCAGGGCTGACTCAATTGCCCGCAAAGACTCCATCAATCTCCTGAAGAAAAGTTCGCTTGAAGCTCCTGCATTCACGACTGCAAAAGACTCGATCATCGAGGATTTCAGCGACGGAAAGCAGATAATCTACTATTACGGCGAGGTCACAGCTAAATACGGAAACCTCAAGCTTACAGCGGATTACATGGAGTATGACCTCAAGACTTCGACTCTTTACGCCAGAGGTACAAAAGACTCAACCGGTGTGATTACCGGAAGACCGGTGATGGAACAGGGCGGCAAGACCTACGAAATGGAGGAGGTCAGATACAACTTTGAGACGATGAAGGCCAGGATTACCAATATGGTGACCCAGGAGCAGGACGGTATTCTTCATGGAAAGAACATCAAGATGATGCCTGACCGTTCCATCAACATCACAAAGGGCCGATATACCGTCTGCGACTGTGAGCATCCGCATTATTATCTGCACTTGAGTGCGGCCAAAGTAATGACAAAGCCTTCCCAGAAGACTGTATTCGGACCTGCATGGCCGGTGATTGCCGATGTTCCGCTTCCGATTGCACTTCCTTTCGGCTTTATCCCTAAACGTCCTGACAGGGCCACAGGTATCCTTTTCCCTTCATTCGGTGAAGAGGCTTCCCGAGGTTTCTACCTGCGTGACGCCGGACTGTATTTCGTCATCGGTGATTATTTTGACATTGCGCTGACTGGAGACATATACACACTCGGATCGTGGGCAATCGACCTTAATTCACGATATAAGGTCAACTATAAGTTCAACGGTAACTTCGCTCTCACATACTCAAACGACCAGACGGGAGAGAAAGGAAGCTCCGACTTCAATCAGATGAAAAACTTCGGAGTCAAGTGGACCCACTCCCAGGATGCCAAGGCGCGGCCTGGAACAAGCTTCTCCGCTTCGGTGAACTTCTCCAGCCCTTCAAACAACAAATACAACTCGACAAATGTAACGGAGGCCCTCCAGAACCAGATTTCATCTTCAATTTCGTACTCGAAGAACTGGAACGGCAAGGTCAACCTTTCGATAAATGCCCTTCACAACCAGAACTCGAAGGACAGTTCCTACTCGTTCACATTGCCTAATGTGACACTTTCGGTGACAAAGTTCTATCCGTTCAAGAGAAAGCATAGAGTGGGCAAGGAGAAATTTTATGAGAAATTCTCCCTTGGTTACAATACCAGCTTCCAGAACAAGATCAACTTCAAGGCTTCAGAATTCAACAAGCCTGGATTCTGGGACAAGTTCCAGAACGGTATGTCCCATAATTTCCAGATCGGTCTGCCTAACTTCACGGCATTCAAGTATATAAACATCACTCCAAGCGTCACCTATGGAATGAACTGGTTCTTCCGCAAGACCGAAAAGGAATACAATCCGGACACAGGAAAAGTGGAGGACATCAAGGGAAAGGCATTCGGCACATTTGGTGCTACGCACAATTACTCCGGAAGCATTTCAATGAGTACCCGTATATACGGACTCTTCAATTTCGGAAAGCACAGGAAGCTGCAGGCCATCAGACATGTGGTTTCTCCTTCATTGTCAGCATCTTTCAGCCCTGAAAAAGGTACATATTTCAACGGCTACCGTACCCTGACCTACACGGACAAGAACGGAAAGGTGCAGACCCAGGAATACAACATATGGGCTGGAAACATAGGTTCTGCTCCAAGCAAAGGAAAGACGGCAAGTCTTAACCTCTCGCTCGGAAACAACTTCGAGGCGAAGGTGCGTGACCTGTCTGATACTACAGGTACCGGATCGAAGAAGATCAAGCTCATCGACCAGCTTAACTTCAGCACAGGATATAACTTCCTTGCAAAGGAATTCAACATGAACAATATCGGCGTGACCATGTCCACGTCCGTATTCGGCAAGGTCGGCATCAGTGCTAACGCCAATTTCGACCCATACGCAATCCTTGTCGACGAAAATAACAAGTCAGGAAAGCGTATAAACCAGTTTGCGATCACACAGGGACAGGGCCTTGCAAGACTCAACAGTACGAGCGTATCCCTTTCATACTCGATTTCCGGTGACGGAAAGGGCAAGGGAAATGATGGAGGACAGGAGGCTTCAGGCAGTCCTGTAGACCATTACAAGAGGATCTATTATCATCCGGTAACAGGAGAATATATTCCAGGTGGATGGCTGTACTACATGAATCCAAATGTTCCTTGGTCTATAAACCTGAACTATTCATACAATTTCAAGAAAGGATATCAGTATGCCAACGGCAAGACCGTGGCTAACAACAGCCATACACAGACTCTCGGCGTCAGCGGTAACGTGAAGCTTACAGCAAGGCTCGCAATGCAGCTCACCACCGGTTTCGACCTCATGGCCATGAAGATGACCACAACCCAGTTCAGTGCAACCTACGACCTGCACTGCTTCAACATCCGTGTTTCTTGGATTCCTAACGGTCAGTGGGAGTCATGGACCTTCCAGATTGCAGCAAATGCAGCTGCTTTGGCAGACCTTTTGAAATACAAGAAGAGCAGCAGCTTCTGGGATAACGGTTTCTAATAAAAATAGCCTCTGCACTTGCAGAAACGCATTTTTTTAGTAACTTTGTGAATCCCCAGACTTGAATCGGGGAATATTTCATGATTCATTCCATGATATTTCTCATTCATGGAAAGTTCGCTTGAGAATACAATCAAAATCTAATTAATTCATATGCATAAGATTTTTGACCTGAAGGAAATGGATGCCGATAAGCTCCATGCGTTAGCGGAGGACCTTAATATCAAAGGCCACAAGAAGATGGAAAAGGACGATCTGGTGTATGCGATCCTTGATGAAGAGGCAAGACAGAATGCTGCAAATGCCCCTGAAAAACCATCAAAGGCAAAGAGAGGCCGCCCTAAAAAGGATGAGAAGCCGGCTGACAGGCAGGTAAAGAAGGAGGCTGAACAGAAGCCGGCAGAAAAACCGGCAGCGAAGAATGCAGAGAAGAAGAAAGCCACAGACAAGAAGGAAGAGTCTGACAAGCCAGTAGAGAAGGGGGTTGCCGAGAAGAGTCAGGAAAAGAAGGAAGGGCCAAAAGTCAATAAGGACGAAAAGGCTGAAGCTCCGAAGAAGCGTGGCAGAAAGCCTAAAAATTCCGTAAAGACGGATAATGAGACAGTTGCTGCAGGCAGTGAGGCCAAGGTCGAGAATCTGGAAAATGTACCGGAGCCGGTCAAGGAGCAGAAAGAACAGCCGCAGGAACAGAGGAATCAGCAGAATGACCAGCAGAAACAGCCGAGACAGAAAAGGGCAAGGATTCAGAAAGGTCAGCATAATGCAACCGAAAATCAGGAGGCTGTAAATGTTGCCGTTGAAATGGAGACTCCTGCCGCAAAGGAGGATGATGTACAGCCAAAGCAGCAGAAGCAAGAAAGACAGGAAAGGCAGCAGAATAACGATCAGCAGCAGCCGGCCAACCAGCAGAACGGCCATGGCAATAATCACCAGAAGCAGCACAACGCGCAGAAACAGCAGCAGAACAACAATAATAACAACAACCAGCAGCAGAAACAGCCGCAGGAACCTGTTATTGAGTTTGAAGGTGTCGTAGAGGCAACAGGAGTGCTCGAAATCATGCCTGACGGTTACGGATTCCTCCGTTCGTCCGACTACAACTATCTGAACTCTCCGGATGACATCTACGTATCGCAGTATCAGATCAAGCAGCATGCTCTGAAGACAGGCGACACAGTGACTGGCGAGATCAAGCCGCCTAAGGCAGGAGACAAGTACTTCCCTCTTGTGCGCATTAATTTCATCAACGGACGTACACCGGAATTCATACGTGACAGAATTCCATTTGACTTCCTTACACCGCTCTTCCCTGAAGAGAAGTTCAATCTGCTTGGAAACGGACATAATGACATGTCTTGCCGTATCGTAGACATGTTCACCCCGATAGGAAAAGGACAGCGAGGACTCATCGTGGCACAGCCGAAGACAGGTAAGACAATGCTTCTGAAGTCGATTGCCAATGCGATTGCCGACAATCATCCTGAAGTATACATGATCGTGCTTCTCATTGACGAGCGTCCGGAAGAAGTTACAGACATGGCGCGCAGCGTGAAGGCTGAAGTTGTGGCATCGACATTTGACGAACCGGCAGAAAGACATGTAAAGGTTGCCAACATGGTAATCGAAAAAGCGAAGAGAATGGTAGAGTGCGGACATGACGTGGTCATTCTCCTCGACTCAATCACAAGGCTTGCACGTGCCTATAATACGGTTCAGCCTGCATCAGGCAAGGTCCTTTCCGGAGGTGTGGACGCCAATGCTCTTCATAAGCCGAAGAGATTCTTCGGAGCAGCACGAAACATTGAGAACGGAGGTTCGCTCACAATCCTCGCAACTGCACTTACAGAAACCGGATCAAAGATGGATGAAGTGATCTTCGAGGAATTCAAGGGAACCGGCAACATGGAGCTCCAGCTTGACAGAAGGCTCGCTAACAAGCGTATCTTCCCGGCAGTAGATGTGACGCTTTCAAGTACCCGTCGCGACGACCTTCTCTACTCCCCTGCCCTTGCGAACAGGATATGGGTAATGCGAAAATTCCTTGCTGACATGAACTGCATCGAGGCGATGGAACTTCTCCAGGACCGTATGAGGCGATGGGGAACCAACGATGCTCTCCTTCAGAACATGGACAAAGACGAAATGTAATAATAAACTGAAAGCTCCTGCGGATTTCCACAGGAGCTTTCAGATTAAATATTTACATTCTATTTCTTGTCGCATCCGACCTTCTTTCCATATCCGTCAGCACGGTTTCTCTCGTCCTTCTTCATCTTTTCCTCACAGCGTTTCAGATCGGCCTTCGCATCATCAATCTGCTTGTCAAACCTCGCCTTCATCTTCTCTTTGGTCATTCCCTTTGTCTCAAGATCATACTGTGCTTCCTTGAGCTTGTATCTGACCTGATTGTTGAACATCTCGATATTGTCATAAAGTTCCGCTTTCTCGATCGCATCACGATAATGACGAAGAGCACTCATCTGTGTAGGGAATGTATAGATTCTCTCGACTCCGACGCATACGCCATTATTGAATGTGTAGGACTTCACATCTATGATTCCGTCATAAATATGAGTGTAGACAAGGGTACTGTCGATCACATCAACTCTCTGGACATCCGGGCTATGATGGCGGATTGCCTGCCGCATGAATTCGCGTTCCTGTTTCATCGGTTCATCCATCGCCTGCCTTGATTCCCTGTCGTTGCTGTTGCAGCCGGTCATAGCAGCGATGATGGCTGCAACCGACACTAATAACATAAATTTTTTCATAACACTAATAATTTAAAAAACACACTGCAGGTGAAGAAGTCAATTTCCATGCCTTTCGATGATATCAGGATAATTATTAATTTTGCAGTATAAACATATGTACATGAAGGATATGAACAGGCTCGGAGGACATATCGCATGCTTTGCAGCATATGCGATCTTCGGCATAAACATAATAACCTGCAAGGACCTGACAAGCGGAAACCTGATTTCGCCGATAACCATATTTACACTCCGTTCCCTCGGAGCGGGAATTATATTCTGGATATTGTCCCTGTTTCTTCCAAAGGAGAAGGTAGAGAGGAAGGACTATCTGAAGATATTTGCAGCAGCCTTTCTCGGATATTTCGTGACGCAGCTTACATTTCTTGTCGCCATACCGGAAGTAACGCCGATGCACTGCTCGATAATCAGCTCAATGTCACCTATATATACAATGTTCATAGCTGCATTCGTACTGAAAGAGCCATTGACATGGAAAAAAGCAGCCGGAGTACTTATAAGCCTCTGCGGAATACTTTTCCTGATCTTCAGCAATGCACGAGGTGGATCAGGGGCTTCAGAAAGCAGCATGAAAGGCATTATGCTGATGTTTCTGAACAGCCTGAGCTTCTCGCTTTATCTTGGCATATTCAAGCCTGTGATAGCCAAATATTCAGTAGTGACATTCATGAAGTGGATATTCCTGTTCTCCGCCCTGATGGCGATGCCTATGTCGTTCAGGGAAGTCATCAGCCTATCCTGGACAAGAATACCGTCTGTCCAGCTCTGGGAACTGGGCTACCTCATCGTATTCGCCACATTCATAAGTTATTTCCTGATCCCTGTCGGTCAGAAACGGATCCGTCCTACTCTGGTGAGCATGTACAGCTATATACAGCCAATAATTGCCACAGTGATCAGCATAATCATCGGAATGGATATATTGACATGGCAGAAGCTTCTTGCTGCGGGCCTTGTATTTTTCGGTGTATTTGTCGTAAGCCGCAGCCCTTCGGCCGCAAAATAATCGAAGATAGCCGCAAAAGCGGGTCATACTTTATTTACTATCATAATAGTAGCCGAGAGGTA
>JAFYLU010000120.1 GCA_017550025.1 Bacteroidales bacterium
TACAGAACACACCTTCCGACATTACGTCGAGAATCTCTACGGAAGGAGTCTCATAGGTCTGCCCCCCCCTAGTCATAATTGTTTTACGTGTCATAATAGTGTTATTTTTAGTGATTTGATTGATTTGTCGTGGGAAAGTCACAAATTTAGGATTTATTCCTTAATACTCAACCATTTTCCGGATTTAATTTCCCCCCTCATTTCCGATTCATGACCCAATGTGACCTACAATACCCTATCTCTCAGCCATTTGCAGCTTTAGCCTTCCACCCTGGAATGCAGGCTGATAATCTAAAATGTTGGCACGCAGTCATTCAGGCATTTGCATGGCAACTTGAATTGCACTAATGACCTCATGATCACCCTCTCCCTGTGGAACTTCATGGAACAATTTGTTCCGTTTTTATAAAAAATCAAACAAATTTCAGCATCAGAATCGGCCTTCCATACCCATGGGAGGCCGATTCTTTCAGATAGCCGTATATTTTTTGAGTATACGGATAAGTCTCCGGAACTTTGTGTCATTAAATTATAATAATTTCTTTTATGGAAAATTACAATGATGCGAGAGGGAATGTGATTCATAGATATGTGGACATTCTGACAAACGGAGGCTTCAAGGCCTTGTTCGGCGATGTGAACAATAAGGAGGCTGTGATGACTATAATGAATGTACTCTTACCAGAGCATCGGAGAGTAGCCGATATTGTTTATATGCCTACAGAACAACAAGGTCAGATCTCAGACAACAAAGAATATCACTATGATTTCATTTGTCGTGATGAAAATGGTGTGATGTTTATTGTGGAAATGCAACGTTATGATGAAGAATACTGGTTCAAACGCTGCGTCAGTTATGCAGCAAGAGTGTATGACCGTCAGAATAGAAGAGGAGGAAATTATGACGTGCCACCGGTTTACCTTATCGGCCTGATGGGAACAGACATATCTCATTCCGATTCGTCTCTGTGGACAGACAGGTTCATATCAGAATACACTTTTCGTGAAAAAGGCACAGGTGAAGTGCTGGATGAAACTATTTTTATTACCTTTGCTGAACTGGCACGTTTTAATAAAAGGTGCACGGAATGCATGAGCGACATCGATAAGATGATGTATATTCTGAAGAATATGGGAAGGTTAAAGAATCGTCCGGAATGGCTTCAGCGTGAGGTTTATACCAAGCTTTTCGATGCATGCGAGATTGCCAGATTCAACGAAGAGAAAAGGATTCAATACGAGAAGGATATGTACGACGAAAGAAGACTTAAAGGCGAATTCGCCGCAGCTGAGAAGAAAGGGCGGGAAAAGGGATTAGAAGAGGCTATAAGAAAGATGCTTTCTGCTGGCATGGCTGTAGATCAAGTCGCTTCTATCATGGAGCTTCCTGCAGAACAAGTTCAGGCATTCAAACACGATTAACTGTGGAACATCATGGAACAATTTGTTCCGTTTTTATAAAAAATCAGACAAATTTCAGCATCAGAATCGGCCTTCCAGACCCGTGGAAGGCCGATTTTTTCAGATATCCGTATACTTTTTGTGTATACGGATAAGTCTCGGGAACTTTGCTGCATGTTTAACATTTGAATTATGACAAAGACATCTATCATGAATGTACAGGGAATCGAAATAGCCCTGACAACAATCAATGACGAAGATTACATCTCATTGACAGACATCATCAAGGCCAAAGATGGGGACTTGTTCATATCTGACTGGCTAAGAAATAGAAACACCCTTGAATACTTAGGTGCATGGGAGTCTATGTTCAACCCAGATTTTAATTATGGCGAATTCGCCACAATTAAAAGTAAGGCAAGCTAGGTATATCGAAAGATGACAGATTCACCATTCTGCGTCGCACTGCAGAAGAGCAGCTGGCAGTTCTGATTGCCAGAAATGCAGAACAGAACTTTGCAAAGCTCTCATCCGATGTGAGCGTCACTCTCTGTCATCCGATGTGAACGTCACTCCCTGTCATCCTGAGCGAACGCAGTGAGTCGAAGGATCCGCATAATAAAGTTTGATATGGCATATTACGTATACATAATCTCGAACAAATACAACACTACTGTGTATATCGGAGTTACCGGCAACTTGATACAAAGGATAAACAATCATAAGGAAGGTAACGGATCATGGTTCAGCAGAAGATATAATTGTAGTAAACTTGTTTATTATGAGTCATATGATAATATTGAGGATGCGATTCGACGGGAAAAGCAATTGAAGGGCTGGAGAAGAGAAAAGAAAAATGAGTTGATATGTCGGGTAAATCCGGATTGGGAGGAGCTTGTTCCATAGTGGATCCTTCGACTCACTGCGTTCGCTCAGGATGACAGAAGGGAATGTTCGTTCTGGATGATAGTGGGGAGTGTTCGCTCAGCAGGATATTGAGGACATTCGCTCAGGATGACAGAAGGGAGTGTTCGCTCAGGAGGATATTGAGGACGGGCGCTCAGGAGGACAGAAGGGAATTTTCGCTCAGGTTGACAGAAGGGAGTGTTCGTTCTGGATGACAGAAAAGAAAGACTGGCAGCATCGTTTTACCACTTTGCTGCCAGTCTTTTTATGATCCGATATGGTTATTCCTGTACAAAAGCGACTATCTCGCCTTTCGCCACCATGTCACCCTGCTTTGCGCAGACAGCCACAATGCGTCCGCTGACTGCAGGCACGATTTCCTCAATGCCGTAATATGTCTGGACGTAGCTCATCGGCTTGCCTGCCTCCACCTCGGTGCCGGCAACAGGAGCAGTCGAAGCATCATCCACATCATACTGCCAGATGATCTGACCCTTGACTGGAGCCTGTACAGGAACAGCCTTAGGATATTTCTCGGCGAGCTTTTCAACATCATATTTCGGCATCTCCACAACCGGCCTTGTAACCACGACCGGAGCTCCGGCCTTAGCCTTGGCAGCCTCGAGATCCTTATTGAAGCGTTCCTTGGCTACTCCGCTCTTATAGTCACGGTACTGCCTCTCATGCATTGCAAGTTCGAACAGTTCCTCATCGTCCTGACCGCAGTCCCATCCTTCTTCCTTCATAATCGCACGGAACTTGTCGAGCTCGTTCGGGAATGCATCCTGAGGATTTCCTGTATAGAATTCAAGGCCTTTTTCCTTCGCGAGAGCCACAATCTCCGGAGCGAGCTCGCCCGGAAGCTTACCCATCTTGCCAAGAATCATGTTCCATGTATCCTTATCGATTGTAGACCATCTTGGCTGTCCCTTGAGAAGCGCCATCAGGTTCATCAGAGCGGTATTCTTCACATACTGACTGAACGGAGTCACGAGCGGCGGATATCCCAGACGAGGCCATACATATTCAACCTCCTGGAAAAGCATCACCATCAGCTGGTCGAGAGTAAGTTCCGCCTTGCCCTGCGCGCGAAGCGAGGCATTGATCGCACCATGGAATCCCTTGAGGTCGGCCATCATCGAGCCCATCATACCACCAGGCAGACCGCAACCGACAAGCAGAGAACTCATGTGCGAATTGTTCGGATCTATCCAGTAGCCGAGGAAGTCGTCAATGAACTTCTGGGTCAGGGCACGTACATCCATATATGCATTCATATTCAGGTCCTTGACCTGGAAGCCGTCGGCCTTGAGCATCTCACGGATGGTGATGACGTCCGGATGAACCTTTCCCCACGACAGAGGCTCCACAGCCACATCAAGATAGTCGGCACCGGCACGTGCCACCTCCAGCATAGACGCAGGAGAGAATCCCGGTCCGGAATGACCATGGTACTGCACCTTTATATGAGGATATTTCTTCTTTATCTGGCTTGTCAGCTCGGCAAGGAAGCTAGGACGTCCGATTCCGGCCATATCCTTGAGACAGATCTCGTCGCAACCGTATTCAACAACCTTGTCAACCACGCCCATATAATACTCCACGGTATGGACAGGCGAATTTGTGATGGAGAGAGCTACCTGCGAGATCATTCCGCCCTTCTTCGCATACTCGACACTGAGACGGAGGTTACGATGGTCGTTCAGACCGCAGAAAGAACGTGAGATATCAGTACCCTGAGCATGCTTCACCTTATACATAAGTTCACGCACATCAGCCGGAACCGGATTCATGCGGAGGGCATTAAGACCACGCTCCAGCATGTGAGTCTGGATGCCTGCCTTATGGAAAGGCGCAGTCCATTCTCGTACAGCCCTGTTCGGATTCTCACCGAAAAGGAGATTTACCTGTTCGAATGCTCCGCCATTGGTTTCCACACGGTCAAAGCAGCCCATGTCTATGATTGCAGGAGCCACTTCCTTCAACTGAGCGACAGTCGGCACATATTTTCCCGAAGACTGCCACATATCCCTGTATACAAGGGAGAACTTAATTTCGCGTCCCATATTGTGTCTGGTTGTTATCCCTACAAATATAATGAATTTATTTTACAAAAGTATTGCATTGTTGAAAAAAGTCCGTATATTTGCAGTCCTAATCCAACACGGTGCCCATAGTTCAGTTGGTTAGAGCGTCAGATTGTGGTTCTGAATGTCGTGGGTTCGAATCCCACTGGGCACCCTAAAAAAGACCGATTCATTCGGTCTTTTTTAGTGTCCGGTGGGATGAGAACCCACAGATTTCGTATAAAAAAAGACAAAACTTTAAAGAAAAAGAAAAATCTGCAGGCATTCCGCCACATTTTTTCTGCACAAAGGAATCATTATCATAGTTTTGCAGAAAAAACATGAAGATCAAGGAACTTTGCATGGACGAGAGGCCGAGGGAAAAGATGATGAGCAAAGGCGCTGAATCCCTAAGCAATGCCGAACTTCTGGCCATTCTGCTGCGTACAGGAATGTCAGACAGGAATGTGATAGACGTAGCCAGAGACCTCATGACAAGGGGTGAAGGCAAGCTCAACACAGTCGCATCCATGTCCATTGAAAAACTTTGCGAAACGGAAGGCATAGGTCCGAGCAAGGCAGTAACCGTGGCAGCCGCATTCGAGCTCGGAAGAAGATGTGCATCGGAAGACATAGCAACATCACGCACGGCCATATCATCAGCCAAAACCGTATTCAGAATCATGGTTCCCCTGCTTAGAGGATTGGACCATGAAGAATGCTGGGTACTCTATCTGAACAGAGCCAACCATCTCATAGCCAAAGAACGGATCAGCATCGGAGGTCTCGACTCCACCACTCTGGACAGCAGAGTCATAGTCAGGAAAGCACTGGAACGAAAGGCATGCGGGATAATATTGTCACACAACCACCCATCCGGCAGCGCTTTACCCGGCACGGCAGACATACAGGCCACCAGACAGCTGGACAAGGCATTGAAGATATGCGATATTTCACTGCTGGACCATGTCGTAATAGCATCCGACAGCTATTACAGTTTCGCAGACGAAGAACTCGTAAAGCTTTGAACGGGAAAAATTTTGACTTGTTGACAAATAAAGATATATTTGTGTCTCAGAAACCATAACCACGTATCATAACATGAAAGTAATCAACCTTGGTGAGAAGAATTCCATTCTCAACAAATTCGTCGCGCAGATGCGTGACAAGGGCATCCAGAAGGACAGCATGCGTTTCCGCAGAAACCTCGAAAGACTCGGAGAGATCTTCGCATACGAGATCAGCCAGCATATGGAATACAGCAACAAGGACTTTGTGACGCCTCTGGGCATCGCGAGCATCCCTACATATGACGAGCAGATCGTCGTAGCCACAATTCTCCGCGCCGGACTCCCTCTCCATCAGGGAATCCTCAATTATTTCGATGACGCGCAGAACGCATTCGTAGCTGCATACAGAAAATATGACAAGGGTGAAGACTTCCACATCAACATCGAATACTGCAGCACACCTGACCTCACAGGCAAGACCCTTATCCTTGCCGACACCATGCTTGCGACAGGAGCATCACTCGAAATCGCATACAAACGTCTCTGCGATGAAGGTCAGCCGGCGCATACACATCTTGTATGCCCTATTTCAAGTGCATATGCAGTGGAATACCTTCAGAAACATCTTCCTGAAGAGGGCGTGACACTTTGGGTTGCCGCCATCGATGAAGAGCTCACAAGCCATTCATACATAGTCCCAGGACTCGGTGATGCCGGCGACCTCGCCTATGGCGTAAAGAAATAACGGTATAATAAAAATCAGCAGAACTGCAGTTCTGCTGATTTTTATATGCACTTAAAGCTCTTTTCTGAGTCGTGCCTTCGGAATACCGAGCTGATCACGATACTTGGCTATGGTACGGCGTGCGACCTTATAGCCCTTGCGGGTCATCTCCTCTACAAGTTCATCATCAGTCATCGGCTTACGCTTGTTCTCACCATCCACGCACTCCTGGAGAGCCTTTTTGAGCTCACGGGTAGAAACCTCTTCACCATCCTGATTTTCAAGGCCTTCCGAGAAGAAATACTTCAAAGAATATATTCCGAAGTGGGTTTCGATATACTTGCTGTTCACAACACGTGAAATAGTCGAGATATCAAATCCGGTCTTTTCAGCTATATCCTTCAGCACCATAGGCTTCAGATTGGCCTCATCACCATCGATGAAATACTCCCTCTGATAGTCCACGATAGCCTGCATAGTGCTGGAAAGAGTGTTGTGACGCTGCTTGATTGCCTCGACAAACCATTTTGCCGAATCCAGCTTCTTCTTGACGAAAGCCGCAGCCTCCTTCTTGTCTCTTTCCGAAGAATTCGCCGCCTCTATGAGGATATCCGCATATTTCCTGTTCACCCTCAACTCCGGAACTGAGAATCTCGGCATCGAAAGATGAAGCTCTCCATCCCTGTACTCAAGAACGAAGTCAGGAACAATCTGCTGAGCCTGATCAGTATATGAATCGTCAATCTGTCCGCCAGGTGAAGGATTCAGTTTCAGGATCTTGGCGATTGCAGCCTTCAGCTCGGCCTCTGTAAGATCCATCCTGGTCATTATCTTCTGAAAATGCTTGTTCGTGAACTCATTGAAATGATTCTTCAGGATCTTTACCGCATTCTCAACCTCCGGAGTCTTCTTGCAATGCCTGATCTGAAGAAGAAGACATTCGCGAAGATCTCTTGCTCCCACCCCTGCAGGGTCGAACTCCTGGATTATCTTCAGCATGGCAAGCACTTCCTCCTCCGTAGACTCCACTCCGGCACGGAATGAAAGATCGTCCACTACACTGTCGATGCTCCTTCTGAGATAGCCGTCATCGTCAAGGCTGCCGATAAGGAATGAAGCCACAGCATACTGATGTTCGGTAAGATTACGGTAACCCAGCTGTTCCTGAAGACTCTGGGTGAAACTTTCCTTTACAGAAAAAGTATTGTACTGAGGACGCTCATCCTTCGAATAGTGGTCAGACCTGAGCCTGTAGCTCGGGATGGCATCATCCTCCTTATATTCTGACAAAGAGACTTCTCTTGGAGCCTCGTCTTCATCCTTGCCGCTGGAAACATCCTCGTCCAGAACCGGATTCTCCTCCAGTTCCTTACGAATCCTCTGCTCAAGCTCCTGAACAGGAAGTTCGATCAGCTTGATGGTCTGGATCTGAAGCGGGGAAAGCTTCTGCGTCTGTTTTAGTTCCAGTCCTTGTTTCAACATAACACTAACTACTCTTTAACCATCTGATTTTTAGGTCTAAGGACCTTTAAAGTATCTATTACGACGGCATTCCTGCTATCTACCGCAGGATACTCGATATTTTCCTTTACAACGAAGGCGCTCGGGAAATCGCCCTTGATCCTGGCAAGAAGAGCCATGGCCTCGGATCTTGTCCTGAAATCACCCACAGTGACCTTGAAATATGGATTTGCATAAAGTCTGTATGCCATCACATCAGGGAATATTGCGTGGAATCTCTTCAACACGTTCTCAGATTCCTTTCTCGCGCTCTGACGGTTGTCGAAGAAAATTCTCACACGATAGCCGCTCATTGTCCTTGACGCATTGGATTCGATATGCGCTGCCATTGATCCGTTGATGAGCTGTGACTGTCTTACATCGACATCAGCGTCCGATCCCGGAGCAGGAAGAAGGTCGAAGATATTCCTTCCCGCCAAAGTCGTATCCACTGCCGCTACAGGACGATAGACCAGCGAATCCACAAGTTCGTAGCCTTCAGGGATTACGGTCTGCGCATGAGCATTACCGCTGCAAAGCATGGCGGTGAAAACAAATATCAATGATAAAAGGATTTGAGTTCTTTTCATTTTGCTGCTTCCAAAAGTTTTTTCAAAGGTACATCATTGTAAACTAGCTTCTTTGACAATCCGCTCTTAAGCTTGACATTTGCCGAGAAGTCCAGCACTGCTCCATCCAGAGCCGACTTGTCCAGAAATCTTCCGAAATCGAACAATGTGGTGTTCTCGCCCAGCTTGACATTGGCCTTAAGGTGGTAGACATCGGCTGTTTTCGCATTAAGAGTGAAAGGGTCAACGGCGACCATACCAAGAACCTTGCCAGAATGCTTGAAAGAGCACGAAATTTCCGAAAGTGACACCTGGACACCCGGATTATCGACTCCGACGGCCAGATTCAGCACCATGCCTTTCAATCCGTCCGGCATTATGCTCTCGATATTTGCCGAGGTCACCTTCAGATCCTCCAACTTCTTGACACCCTTGCATCCCGAAAGACTGAAAAGCGCTGTCAGGACGGCCAGAACCAATGTTGCAAAGCGGATTTTTTTCATATTCAGCTGTTTTACATCAATGCAAAGATAGCTATATTCAGCGAAAAATCCTATCTTTGTCTTCTACATATAAAGACTCAACAACATGCGTGATATAAGACCGATTACGGATCCTTCAAGACCGAAGGTATATATAGAGACATACGGATGCCAGATGAACGTAAACGACAGCGAGGTGATTCTTTCAATCCTTCAGGATGCGGGATATGCCTTGACTGAAGATATGGACGAGGCGAATGTGATTCTGGCAAACACCTGCTCGATCAGAGATAATGCCGAGCAGAGGATATGGGGCAGGATCGACCAGTTCAAGCTCCAGAAAAGAAAGAGAGACAATGTCGTCATCGGAATTGTCGGCTGCATGGCTGAACGTCTGAAGGACAAGCTTCTTGAAGCTGTGGACATCGTTGCAGGCCCTGATTCATACAGGACACTCCCAGATCTTCTCGCAGCCGTAAGGCCGGACAGACCACAGATCAACGTGCTTCTCTCACACGAGGAGACATATGCCGAGATTTCACCGGTGAGAATGGACAGGAACGGTGTATCGGCATTCATTTCCATCATGCGCGGATGCAACAACGTATGTTCTTACTGCGTAGTTCCTTACACAAGAGGAGCGGAACGCAGCCGTGACCCATACACCATCGTACGCGAGGCACAGGAGCTTTTCGAGAACGGCTACAAGGAGGTGACCCTTCTCGGACAGAACGTGGACTCATATTATTGGAAGGACAAGGAAAACGCCGACAGGAACGTGAACTTCGCACAGCTTCTGGAAATGGTTGCGAAGATCAGTCCTGAAATGCGCGTGAGATTCTCGACATCGCATCCGAAGGACATCAGTGACGAGGTCATCTATACAATGGCGATGTACGAGAACATCTGCAAGCACATTCATCTCCCGGTTCAGTCGGGAAGCAGCATCATGCTGGAGAAGATGAGACGCAAATATGACCGCGAGTGGTATCTCGAGAGGGTACGGAAGATCAGGAGTGTGATTCCGGACTGCGGCATCACTACCGACGTGATCGCAGGATTCTGCGGCGAGACCGAGCAGGATCATACAGATACTCTCACCCTGATGGAGGAAGTTGTCTTCGACTCGGCATTCATGTTCGCATATTCAGAGCGTCCGGGCACCCTTGCTTCACGCAAATACCCTGACGACATACCATACGAACTTAAGACACAGAGACTTAACGAGATCATCGCCCTTCAGGGACGCATGAGCCTCAAGAGCAATGAAAAGGACGTAGGAAAGAGGATGAAGGTCCTCGTGGAAGGTCCGTCGAAGAAGAATCCGGACGAGCTCTGCGGAAGGGCAAGCAGCAACAAGATGTGCGTGTTCCCGTCACGCGGCGAAAAGGCCGGAGACTATTGCGAGGTAGAGGTGGTTTCAGTTACTTCCGCCACCCTCCTGTGCAAGCGCATCAACGACTGATACAGCTCCAGACAATAACACAAACCACATAATTATGGAGAAGTACATTCTCGCTCTCGACCAGGGAACCAGCAGTTCGAGAGCAATCGTATTTGACGAGCACGGCCAGACCAAGGCTGTATCGCAGAAGGAGTTTACCCAGATCTTCCCGAAACCGGGCTGGGTAGAGCACAACCCTATGGAAATATGGTCTTCACAGGCATCAGTCATTGCAGAAGCCATCACATCCATCGACATCAACGGCCTCAACATCGCAGCCATCGGCATCACCAACCAGCGTGAAACAACAATAGTATGGGATGCCTATACCGGTGAACCTGTCTACAATGCGATCGTATGGCAGGACAGAAGGACATCGGAGTTCTGCGACGGGCTGAAGAGGGACGGACGCACCGACCTGATCAGAAGCAAGACCGGTCTTATCATCGACGCATATTTCAGTGCTACAAAGATCCTCTGGATCCTCGAAAACGTGCCTGGAGCACGTCAGAAGGCAGAGGAAGGACGACTGAGATTCGGAACCGTAGACACTTGGCTCATATGGATGCTGACACGCGGCGAGGTGCATGTGACCGACGTCAGCAACGCTTCCAGGACAATGCTGTTCAACATCCACACCCTCGAGTGGGACAAGGAACTTCTCCAGCTTTTCGGAATCCCTGCATCAATGATGCCTGAGGTCAGGTCATCAAGCGAGGTGTACGGATATACCAAGACTACCCTCTTCGCACATGAGGTTCCTATCGCCGGAATAGCCGGAGACCAGCAGGCGGCTCTGTTCGGACAGATGTGTACAGAACCGGGAGCAGTGAAGAATACATATGGAACAGGATGCTTCCTCCTTATGAACAGCGGAGAAAGGCCTATAATGTCATCAAACAACCTTCTCACAACTGTAGCATGGAAGATCGGAGACAAGGTGAATTATGCCCTTGAAGGCAGTATCTTCGTGGCCGGATCGGTTGTCCAGTGGCTTCGTGACGGACTCGGAGTAATAAAGTCATCTTCTGAAATAGAAGCACTTGCATGCACCGTTGAGGATAACGGAGGAGTATACTTCGTACCTGCTCTGACTGGACTCGGAGCCCCATATTGGGATCAGTATGCGAAGGGATGTCTCTATGGCATAAGCCGAGGCACCACAGCTGCCCACATAGCCCGTGCTGCCCTTGAAGGCATCGCATTCCAGACAATGGACATAGTGAATGCCATGCAGAAGGATGCAGGATGCACATTGAAGGAACTCAAGGTGGATGGAGGAGCCTCACGCAACAATCTCCTGATGCAGTTCCAGGCAGACATTCTCGGCACATCTGTAATCAGACCGACTGTTACCGAGACTACAGCTCTCGGTGCGGCATATCTTGCAGGTCTGGCTGTCGGCTACTGGGAGAGCATCGACCATATCAAGAGCCAGTGGGGCGTGGACACACAGTTCAATCCTATAGCATCCCCTGAAAAAGTCGAGGCACTCAAGAACGGATGGGCAGACGCTATCAAACGTACGCTTTCCGGCAAATAGCATAACAGTCATACCTGTACAACAGTCATCCTTTTATAACTGTCATCCCGAGCTTGTCGAGGGACCTTAAACCAACAAAAAATGTTTGAAAAATACATATTCGAATTCATCGGCACAATGGTGCTGATACTTCTCGGTGGCGGAGTATGCGCCGCAACAAGTCTGGAAAAAAGCAAGGCAAAGGGAGCCGGCTGGGTAGTAGTTGCCATGGGATGGGGCTTCGCTGTAATGGTAGGAGTCTTCATTTCAGGTTCGGTTTCAGGAGCTCACCTCAATCCTGCAGTCAGTCTCGGTTGTGCCCTTGCAGGCACAATGGACTGGGCAGCGGTACCTGGTTACGTAATCGCTCAGATGCTAGGAGGATTTGCTGGAGCAGTCCTTGTATGGATGTTCTACAAAGATCATTACGATGCAACTGAAGATGATGATGCAAAGCTCGGCACATTCTGCACAATGCCTGCAATCGAAGGACATAAGTTACGCAATCTTTTCTGCGAAATCGTTGCCACATGGGTTCTGGTGTTCGTAATCCTCGTTTTCGGAGTAGATGCAAATGTAGCCCACCTTGATCCGGAAGGACAGCACCTGCACATCGGTATGGGAGAGCTCGGAGCGCTTCCTGTGACCTTCCTCATCATGTCCATCGGTATGTCCCTTGGTGGAGCTACCGGATATGCGATCAACCCTGCACGTGACCTTGCACCACGTATCGCACACGCTATCCTTCCTATGAAGAACAAGCGCGACAGCGGCTGGAGTTATAGCTGGGTACCTGTTGTCGGACCTATCGCAGGTGCGGCTCTTGCAGCCCTCACATACGTGCTTCTTTACTAGTCCGTTATGCGCGAATGTCTTGAACGATACATTTTTGACGAAATAGTACCGCGATATTCTTCCTTTGACACAGCCCATAGGGAAGATCATGCCCTGACCGTCATAAACCAGGCCATGTATCTGCTCGACAGAATGCCGGACGAAGTAAGAAATTGCACCGATACAGACAGAGAAATGCTTCTCACTGCCGCCGCCTGCCATGATCTTGGTCTGGTGAACGGCCGTGAGAGGCATCATCTTGATTCGGGCACTATCATCCGGGCAGATGAGAGACTTCGTGAATGGTTCTCGCAGGAGCAGATAGAGACCATAGCACAGGCGGCCGAAGACCATCGTGCATCAGGAAAATCCGAGCCTCGAAGCCTGTACGGCATGCTTGTAGCTGAGGCTGACAGGGTGATAGACGGCGAAACCATCATCCGCCGCACCATCCAGTTCGGTTTCAACAATTATCCCGGCCTTGACCGCGAAGGCCATATCAGACGTGCCATCGATCATCTCCGTGAGAAATACGGTAGAGGCGGCTATCTCAAGCTATGGATTCCATGGAGCGACAATGCAGCCCGTCTCTCTGCCCTCCAGGATATAATAGCGGACGATTCCGCAGTCTATCGCGAAACCGTCCGCATCTATGAATCTTTAGTCAGGCCTTAGTTATTCACCGGTCTGATAATGAAATTGAACTCGTATGGCTGGGCATTAAGGCGATACTCCTCGAGAGGCCATGCTCCCCATGAGTTCACGCATGCAAGACCCATCTGAGCGAGGTCGAAGTTGACCCATGTCTTTCCGTTCGCACGGTCATTCTCATGTGCAAGAGCCTTCAGTTCAAGAGAATGAGCCTGATTATTGTCAAGCATTTTCACATCCATTTCCTTCCAGCTGAAAGGAAGTGCCGAGGCAGAGAACTTAACATCCGACCTGATCTCGAATCCGGCACCATTGTCATCAATGACCTTCATCCATTTGATCTCTGTCTTTGTACCGGACTCCTGAGGACGTACATATCCATAATGATACTGATCCTCAACTCTCTGCACATAATGTCCCATAAGGGCTGAAGAATTACGGTCAGAGTAGTTCTCATGAGGGCCGAAGCCGAAATACTCGAGATTTGAATATTCACCAGGCATAGCCATCTGCATGCCGAAGCGTGGGAGGATCGGAGCTTCCGAAAGCTTTCCTGCGTCAGCAAGAGCCTCCTTCGCAGCTATTGTTCCGTCAGCATAAATGTCATATACCATGCTTATCACTGCAGCTTCTCCAATCGGAGCATATTCCACATTCACCCTATAGCAGAAGTCCGCAGCCTCAACATTGAATGAAGTCACATTGAATTCAGCCTTGCGCCAAAGCTCCTGTCTCTGATCCTGCTTTGCTCCGAGGTCATTCTCTATGACTGCTCTTGCGACACATGGAACCAGAGGCGACTCGATCATCTCCTTCTCTCCAAGAACATAGCTTACAAGCGAACCGTTGGAAGCATCGAAGACTGCCTTCCATGGAGAATGGCGAAGATTTGCTGATCCGGAGAATGCCATCTCGCCGGAGAAAACATGGAGATTGCCATTCTGACCATATTCAGGAATACCTGATGCATTCGCAAATACAGAGATCTCTGCCTCATTCACAAGCATCTGATCATAAGCAACTTCCTCTCCTGCTGAAAGAAGTCCGTCAGCCCTTTTCAGCACATAACGTACGTTGAGATATACATCGTGCCTGTCAAGAGTTCTGAGACCGGCTGCCTCAAGGATATCTTCCTTGTCATATCCGAGAGAAACCTCTGCCGTTGTCTGAGGAGCGACATTCAAAGAAGGCACTGCTCCGTAAAGAACCTGAGCGCCGTCCACTTCAATGCTCCACTCCATCATATAGCGTGAGAGATCGATGAAGAAATATTCATTGTAAACTTTTACAAGACCGGAAAGCACGTCGACAGGATCTGTATGTATAGACTGATACTGATATGCTACCTCATAAGCATGCGGATGCAATGTGCGGTCTGCAGCAATGATACCGTTGCAGCAGAATGAATTGTCCGAAGGATCATAATCATTGAAATCACCACCATATACAATAATATGGTCTGTGCCGTACTTCTCCGCATCTGCAGGCCACCAGAGTCCCTGATCGACAAAGTCCCAGATGAAACCACCCTGGTATGAAGGATATTTGCGGACAAGATCCCAATACTCCTTGAGACCTCCCATAGAGTTACCCATGGCATGAGCATACTCGCACTGGATCAGAGGCCTTTCCGGATTTGAAGATGCATAACGCTCACAATCCTTGTAGTCATAGTACATAGGGCAGAAGATGTCTGTCTTTCCTCTCCAGATTGCAGGTTCATACTGAACCGGACGTGAACTGTCCATAGACTTCACAAGATCGTAAGAAGCCGCAAAGTTAGGACCGTCACCGGCTTCGTTACCAAGGCTCCAGATGATTACTGAAGGATGGTTGAAATCCCTCTGGACCACTCTGCGCGCCCTGTCAAGATGTGCCTGCTGGAAATCCAGGTTTCTCGCAAGATTGCCCGGGCCGTACATCATTCCATGAGACTCCACATTCGCCTCATCGACCACATAGAGTCCATAGCGGTCACAGAGGGTGTACCAAAGAGGATCATCAGGATAGTGACATGTACGTACAGCATTGATATTGAGCTGCTTCATGATCTGAATATCCTGAATCATATCCGCCTCAGTCACCACATATCCCTTATATGGGTTCATCTCATGACGGTTCGCTCCCTTGATGAGAACAGGCTTGCCGTTTACAAGAAGCTGACCTCCCTCGATGCATACATCCCTGAAACCGATCTCGATCGATGCAGACTCAGTCCTGCCCTTCTTGTCATATGAAGAAACATTCAAGGTATAGAGCCATGGAGTCTCGGCGCTCCACTGCCTGACATCTGCAACATTGAGAACAGTCTCAGCGACATTCTTCTTTGGCGCAACCTCAGTCTCTGCAACAAGGTTTCCATATGGATCCAGGATCTCGAAAGAAACCTTGGTCACACCCTTTGATACATCTGCATGAAGCTTGGCCTCTCCTGAAGCAGAAGCCACCACGCGGATATCCTCGAGTCTGTTCTTTTCGCGTGAATATACATATACGTCACGTGAAAGACCTGTCAGTCTCCAGAAGTCCTGGTCCTCAAGGTATGAACCGTCACACCAGCGGAATATCTCCAGAGCGATGAGGTTCTCACCTGTCTTGACGAATTTTGTGATATTGAAGCGTGCTTCAAGCTTGCTGTCCTCGCTGTAACCCACTTCCTTTCCGTTTACCCATACGCGGACATTGGAAGTCGCAGAACCGATATGGAGGAAGATATCCTTGCCTTCCCAGTCCTTGTCAAGATCGAATGTCCTTCTGTACTGACCTACATAATTGTGCCAGTCTGCAGGAATCGGAGGATTGTTTTCATAATGTCCTCTCCAGGCATATCCCACATTGAGATAGACAGGATCACCGTAACCATTGAGCTCCCACATGCCGGGAACAGGCATTGTATCCCAGCCGCTTGCATCATAGTCGAGGGCATAGAAATCCATAGGGCGGGTATTCATGTCTTCATTCCAGTTGAAATCCCATACTCCGTTGAGCATGAGTTTCAGACCGTCAGTCTCGAAATGCGAAGACATAGGAATACGATTCTGCTGGACCACCTGAGGATCCTGCCATGCAGGCAATGAAGCCTTCTTAGTCGCCGCCGAAGCAACGGCAGCCGCACTCAGCGCGATGGCGCAGAGAACGACTGTCAAGTTTCTTTTCATAATGTTATCAGTTTTGTGTTAAATTGTTTCAATGTCACCGGAACGGATCCATCCCTGACGACCGTCCGCAAGCTCTATGTTGTTCCAAGAGCCAACTTCATCTATTATCTTCACCTTGGTTCCTTCATGAAGGATGAAAAGATCCGTCGAAGCCTCACCTGACGGTGAACTCTTGACAGAAACCACAGGGCGCATGACTATGGCATTGTCAGCCTTCATATAGTCCTTCTTCTGCCATATGGAAAAAGTCAATGCGAAAGCAGCAAGCAGAATCATCACAAGTCCTGTGAAGAATCCGGTACGTCGTCCCGCTACAGAAGGAGAGAGGATGAAAAGCAAGGCCAGAGCCAAAGCCAAGGCTATAAATATGATGAAGCATACAGCCCACGCATTTGAATCCATGATATAGCAGATATCCCTGCTCCATGCCTTCAGGACGAACTCCGGTACCGGATCGATCCTGTCCTGGATTGTGCTGTTGAGAAGTTCCAGATTGAACCTTGCATCCTCATATGAAGGATCCAGCTTCAATGCCCGTTCATAATACAGAATGGCCTCAGGAACATTTCCCTCCTTGAAATATGCATCTCCTGTGTTGCAGTAAAGGGCAGCTGATTCAAGTCCCATTGCCGAGATGAGCTCATATCCGTCCACTGCGTCTGCCCATCTGCCATCGACATAGGCCTGATTGGCCGCATTCCATAACGAATCCACATATTCATTCTGCTGGGCATTCAATGCCGCAGGCATGATCATAAGCATGATCAAAGCCATCATAACGCCCTTTCCTGATGTCTTTCCCTTCATTTCCGAGTCTATTGATGAAATTACGTCCACTGCCGCCTGATAATGCGCTTCCATTGCCTCATGTCCTGAGTCCGGTGCATATCGGGCGAATTCACATGCATCGAGAATGCCGATGAATGTATCGATAAGGCCAGCCTCAACCTTTCCTTCGGCAAGAGCCTCGGTCATCCTGTCTCTTGAAAGTTCGGACACAGGCATATTGAGCTTATCGGAAATGAACCCGAGAAGAGCCTTGTGAAGTTCCTCATAGAATGCTGTATAAAGATTCTGCTTGAGGAATGTATTTGCCAGCTGCAGACGCTTCAGAGCCATCTTTGTCGCCTTTCTGTTCTTTGTTCCGACCACGTCCGCCTTTCTCGCCGCAATATGGCGGAAGACAGCCCAGCATACGGTTGCAGAAACTGCAAGAAGTGCAAGAATGACCCAGAAAAGAACAGATCCTACAAAAAAGTCACCCTTTGGAGAAAGTCCTGATGCCTTTACATTTATGAAACGTATATCGCTTCCAAGGTTCTGCACGTCCTTGCGGACTGTTCCGCTCATGACGACACCGCCTGCATCAGATTCATTTCCACGCTCCACCATGATAGGGATAGGAGGAGTCTCCAAAGTCACATACTTATTCTGGTTGACGTCATAATATGAATATACGACAGGATCGATTACGAAATCGCCGTGACTTCTAGGAATGAAAGGATATTCATATGTCTTGCTGCCTGAGAGCCCTCCCCTGTCGATTCTTTCAGAAACCTTGGTATCATATACCTCCATATCAGGTGGGAAACTTACCTTCGGTGCCTCGAGAAGCGAAACGTTACCCTTACCTGTCACTGTAACGATAAGAGATGCCGCCTCATGAGTACGGACTTCGTTCTTGCTGAGTTCCGCCGATATGCTGAATTCACCGACACCACCGGCGAACGAAGCTGGAGCTCCGGCTGGCAGAGGCGAAACATTGACGGTGACAGGCTTTGAGGCTACTTTCTTTCTTACTGTCCTGTAATCATCAAAGAAGCCGTCGAATATGCTGGCTCCTCCTGTTGAAACCCTGATATTCACAAGGCATACCAGTTCGGCAGGATCTATCCTTATCTGTCCCTGCTGCTGTGGTATGAGGATGAATTTCCTCAACAGAGCTGAGTTATATATCTGACCGTCATAGGTTTCCCTGGCAAATTCTATATTTGTCGGAGCTTCCAGCTCCTGACTCCAGAATCCGTTGAATGTAGGGAACTCGACACTTTCAAAACCAGCGACATTCACTCTCTGGTAAAGTTTGAGCGTGGCCGTAATCGGTTCTCCTACAACGACATTGCTCCTGCTGAGCTCAAGTGTAAGGAAAATGTCACCGTCACTTACTGCACTGCTCTGAGATGGTCTCTGAGCCTGCTGGCCACCTTGAGCAGCACCGGAAGACTGACTTCCTGAAGAGCCGGAAGAGGAACCTGAGGCGACAACCTCTATAGTTACCGGATCTGAATATATATCCTTTCCCTTGACTTTGGCACTTGCCCTGGAAAGGGTGAACTTTCCCGCCTTCACCGGACGAAGAACATATGAATATGTGCTCTGAACCGACTTGGTTGTCTTTCCATTGATCATCTGTACGCTTGTGGAACGACCCTGCTGAGGTCCCCACAGAAGCTGGAAGTCCTCTCCAGGTGACCAGGAAAAGTCAGCAGGCCTGTCTTCACCCTCTATGATGAATGTAACGTTGAACTGTTCGTCCGCAGCCACCACATTATGAGTCTGCACCTGTATGGTCGACTGAGCGAAAGCCGCTGCAGCCCACAATAAAGTCAATACCGTCAAAAATAATTTTCTCATATTCCCTTCTACCTGTTACCAATTCTTTTCCTTCTGCCTTGACTTCAGGGCTTCGGCCTTCTGCTTGTTGACCTTGTCCTGAGTCTCCTTTTCCTTAGCCTGAATAGCCTGAAGCATCTGCTGAGCCGCCTGAGGACTTATCTTAGGCTGCTGACCCTGAGGCTGCTCCTTCTTATCCTGATTCTGGTCCTGATTCTGATCATTCTTGTTCTGATCATCATTCTGATCCTTGTTCTGATCGTCGTTCTGGTTCTGGTTATCCTGGTTCTGATCCTGATTCTGATTATCCTGATCCTGATCCTGATCCTGATTGTCCTGGTTCTGATCGTTGTTCTGGTTCTGCTGATTCTGCTGGTTCTGGAGCATCTTCTTGGCATAAATGAAATTTTCCTTAGCCTGAAGATCCTCAGGTCTGATGACCAGCGACTGCCTGAATGCCTCGACAGCTTTCTGGTAATCCTTCTGCTGCAGAGCTGCATCACCCAGATTGAAATAATAGTCCGCAGCAGATGAAGATTCCGGAGCTACCTCCTTCATCTTGTCCAGAAACTGCTGAGCCTGAGCATAATCACCTTGACGATACAGGGTGTTTGCCAGATTATAATTGGCTGCAAGCGACAGGGAGTCCTTCACCAAAGCCTTTCTGTAATCGATTTCCGCCTCCCTGAAATTCTCCTTCTTGAAATCCCTGTTACCTCTGCGCACATCCTTCCTGTCCACTTGCGCCGACATCTCGGATGCCGACATTACAAGCAGAAGGAAAGTCAATATGCAATATATCTTTTTCATACTATCTTCTGAACAAATGTCTTTTAGACTTCCTGTCTCCTATAAGCATTTCGATGACAAAGAAGACCAACGCTATAGCAAGGAAATACATGAACTGTTCGTCATATTCCTCAAACACGATGGAACTGTACTTCTCATCATCCATCTTCTTGATATCATCAATTATCGGATTCAATCCGAACTCGCTGTTTCCTGCACGTACATAAAGTCCGTTTCCTGCCGCAGCGACATCTCGAAGCACGGTCTCATCCAGTCTGGTAACGACAATCTCGCCATTCTTGTCCTTCAGAAGTTCTCCGTCCATAGGGATCGGCTTACCTTCCGGAGATCCTACACCGATGGTAAACACACGCACACCGAGCTCGGCGGCCTGCTGAGCAGCAGCTACCGGATCATCTTCATGATTCTCACCGTCAGTTATGACAATGACCGCACGGCTTTTTTCACTCTGTGCACTGAAGCTTCGCACTGCCGTATTTATAGCTTCACCGATAGCCGTTCCCTGTACCGGTACAGACTCTGTCGATATGGAGTTAAGGAACATCTTCGCAGATACATAATCCGTCGTTATAGGAAGCTGCACAAATGAATTTCCCGCAAAGACAATCAGTCCGATACGGTCTTCACGAAGTTTGTCCACCAGTCTCGAAATAGCAAGCTTCGCACGCTCAAGCCTGTTTGGAGAATAATCCTCGGCAAGCATGGAGTTGGAAACGTCAAGCACGATCATGATCTCGGCTCCCTTGGTCTCATGTTCCTTCAGCTTGGCACCTATCTGAGGTCTTGACAGACCTATGGCAAAGAAGAAGAAACCGATCGAAAAGAGCACAAGACGCACCCACGTCCTTGCCTTTGCATACGACGGCATGAGCATATTGACCAGTTCTTCGTCTCCGAATCTGCGGATCCTGCGTCTTCTCAACTTCAAGATCACTCCTTGAACCACAAAGAAGAAAGGTATCAGAAGGAGGAGGAGAAGATATTGACTATGAGCAAAATTTATCATGGCAACCTCCTTATTACAAACCATTTGAAGACAAGTTCCAGAAGTATGGCCAGCAATGCCAGAAGGGCATACTTTCCGAAAAGTTCCTTATATATAGGAAAGCTGTCCACAGTAGTCCTTGCCTTTTCCATCTTATTGATCTCACTGTAGATTTCAGCCAGTTTTGTGTTGTCGGTAGCTCTGAAATAGCGTCCTCCTGTAGATTCGGCAATCTCAGCAAGAAGAGCCTCATCAATCTCGACCTTTACATTCTGGATCTCCACGCCCCATGGAGTCATGACCGGATAAGGAGCCATTCCTTCCTTTCCTACTCCGATCGTATATACGCGCACTCCGTAGGTCTTGGCTATCTCTGCCGCCATCTGAGGAGAAATCTCTCCCCTGTTGTTGACTCCGTCCGTAAGAAGGATCACCACCCTGCTCTTTGCATCGGAATCCTTCATACGCGCAACGGCCGTAGCAAGTCCGTTTCCGATAGCGGTACCGTCCTCGATAAGATCAGTCTGAACCTCCTTCATGAGATTGATAAGAGTCGCTCGGTCTGTAGTAAGAGGGCACTGGGTGAAGCTTTCTCCTGCAAAGACCACGATTCCCATACGGTCGGTCGGACGCTGGGCGATGAACTCTATGGCGATGTCCTTTGATGCATTGATTCGGTCAGGAGTCAGGTCGCGAGCAAGCATGGAGGTTGAAACGTCCATTGCAAGTATTATATCAATACCTTCTGTATCAACACGTTCCATTTCCTCCGAAGACCTGGGACGTGCAATCGCAACTACGATCATAGCAAGAGCGAAAGTCCTGAGAATGAACGGAACATGTCTCAAGACCGTCATGAACGACCTTTTGCCATAGGTCCATGGAACGGAAGTGGAAACCCTCATATGAGGACGTTTCTGAGCCACTTCCATATATATGTAATGCAATACCAGCAGAGCCGGTATCACGAGAAGCCATAAAAGTTTCGGATACTCAAAAAACATCACTCATCCCCTCCTTCTTTTTTAGAAACTTCCTCTTCCACATCGGTCTTATAAGTCTCTGTCACAAAACGTACGGCTACCGGGAGCGCTGATGCATTGTCTTCATCAGATGCAACATACTTTGCAAATTTGACGAAATCCGCCCTGTCAAAAAGTTCCTTGGTTTCCATGAGAAGCTCCTTAGGCGCATCAGTAGCCTTCATTTCATCAAAAATCTCAGCTGTGGTCATCTCCATAGCTCCTATGCCGTACCTTTCGGAGATGTATTCCCTCAACGCATCCGTAATTCCTGAATAGAATGCCTTCTGCTTGTCAGGAGCCCAGAATTTGCTGCCACGATAAGCATCCAGCTTCCTTAAAGCCACGATATGCGCAGGATCCTTGTGCATGAAAGCCGGATCATTCCTGCGTCGGCGCCTGATGATCAGATATATGATCAATATGATCAGCATCACGCAGATACAGAACAGCACCAGCCATGGAAGAATTTCAGCAAATGTGACAGGATAACGGATCTGACCCTTTATATCATGAGGGACAAAGGTCGCCGTGTCTACAGGCATTGTCCTGACATCCAGACGCATAGGATCGAAAACCAGGGTATCCATCACTCCATCGGCATTCATTTTTCCTACAACTATCTGAGGCAGCTCGTACAATCCCTCTTCAAAAGAAGAAATCCTGACGCTGCCCTTCAGATCCATCAGACGCGGGAGTCCTTTTCCCTGCTTTGTGACCTTGACGGTATCTATGACCCACGGAGACAGATACATAAGCTTGTCATCCTGTTCCTCCGGAAGTCCAGGGAGCAAAAGTTGTGTGCCTTCAAGTACTCCGTCCAGCTGGAATCCGTAAAGAAGCTGATCCGCTACAAGAACGGAATCCCTCTCCTGCAACTGCTGGAGAAATGCTCCCTTGACCGGTATCAGCCTTCCTTTCGGAAGAGCCTCGACGGAATCAGCCTCCTGCACAGCCACCGTATCCGCCTCCTGAGCGGAAAGCGGCAGCATGCATAGAAGCATAATCAAGTATATCAATGCATTACGCATATATCACTATCTGTTTTTGAACAAGGTCATAAGTCCCTTGACATAATCCTCGTCAAGGGCTATGCTGACCTTGTCTACATTATATTTCATGAAAAGACGCGAGGCTGTCTGCTCCGCATTGCGGAACCATTCTTCATAAGCCAGTCTCATCTTCCTGTCGGATGTGTTTACCCATGCCGCCTTTCCGGTTTCCGAATCCTTGATATGGATGAGTCCCACATCCGGGATGCTTCTTTCCCGCGGATCATATACCTCGATCACCGAAAGATCGTGTCTGTTCACCGCCACCTTGAGAGCCTCTTCATAACGTGGACTTCCGTCTTCGTTGACATCGATCATATCCGACAGAAGGAAGGCTGCACATTTCTTCTTTATGGCATTGGTCAGATATCGCAGAGCCTCAGAAATGTCGGTTCCGTCCGATGAAGGCTCGAATTCGATGATTTCGCGGATGATATGAAGCAGATGGCTGCGTCCTTTTTTCGGAGGGATGAATTTCTCCACCTTGTCGCTGAAGAACAATGCTCCGACCTTGTCGTTATTGATGATAGCGGAAAAGGACAGTACGGCCGCAATCTCTGCAAGCATGTCCTTTCGGCTCGTACCTACCGTTCCGAAAAGTCTCGAACGGCTAACATCGACAAGAAGCACGACGGTCAGTTCCCTCTCCTCTTCAAAGACCTTCACATACGGCGAACGCATGCGCGCAGTGACATTCCAGTCCATGTTGCGCACATCGTCACCATACTGATACTCACGCACTTCACTGAAGGCCATACCACGTCCCTTGAAGGCAGAATGGTATTCGCCGGCAAAGATCTGGTGCGAGAGCGCCCTGGTCTTTATCTCTATCTTCCTGACCTTTTTCAGAAGGTCGTTTGCACTCATGCTATCCATTATGGAACTTCTACAGCGTTGATGATTTCAGAAATGATCTGGTCTGTGGTCATGTTCTCTGCCTCGGCCTCGTATGTAAGTCCGATACGGTGACGGAGGACCTCATAACATACTGCACGCACATCCTCAGGAATCACATAGCCCCTCCTCTTGATGAATGCATAAGCCTTGGCTGCCATCGCAAGCGAGATGCTGGCACGAGGTGATGCTCCATATGAAATGAAGTTGGCTATCTTTCCTAGATTGTAATCCTTCGGCGTACGTGTAGCATAAACGATGTCGACGATATATCTTTCGATCTTCTCATCCATGTAGACATCCTTCACGACCTCACGTGCTCTGACTATATCCTCTGGTTTGAGAACAGGCTGCGCCTTAGGGAATTCACCACTGTTGTTCATACGGATGATCTGGCGCTCCTCTTCCTTCTTAGGATAAGTCACCACGACCTTGAGCATGAATCGGTCAAGCTGTGCTTCCGGAAGAGGATATGTTCCCTCCTGCTCTATAGGGTTCTGGGTCGCCATCACAAGGAAAGGCTGCGGAAGCGGGAATGTCTCGTCACCGATGGTAACCTGACGCTCCTGCATGGCCTCGAGAAGTGCAGACTGTACCTTGGCCGGGGAACGGTTGATCTCGTCCGCAAGAACGAAGTTGGCGAAGATCGGA
>JAFYLU010000121.1 GCA_017550025.1 Bacteroidales bacterium
GATCGACTATTTCTATCGGAATCGTTTCTCCCTTGAAATTTCTTGAAAGAAAGCTGCCGAGATCCGGCTCCTGCCCGTCTGTGATTATGAATATCTTTCTGATAAAATCAAGATTCCGGTTTATGGACGCTATGCAATATCTGATTTCACCAATATCTGCAAATCTTGTAGAACCGCCTACGTCCTGACATGAGGCAAATTCTACATCTTTGGTAAATGCCTCACGTTTTCTTTTATGAACAGGGTCGTTTCCGTCGACCCAGGATATGACGATATCTACAGGATTGTCAGTAGCCATATGATGGTTGTTTATAAAGAATAAAGGCGGCGAAAAGACATTTTGCGCCGCCTTTATCAGATTGTCATTTATGCTCCGAAGTTGTCGTAGAGGATGTTCTCTGGTGGAACTCCGAGTGAGTCGAGGAGGTTTACTACCGCGCCGACCATCATAGGAGGTCCGCACATGAGGTAGAGTGCATCCTCTGGTGCCTCGTGGTTCTTGAGGTAAGTCTCGAACATTACGTTGTGTACGAAACCTGCTACATATGGTACACCAGCTGCATCTGCCTCTGGATCCGGTCTGTCAAGAGCGAGGTTGAACTTGAAGTTAGGGAAATCCTTCTCGATCTGATGGTAGTCGTCGAGATAGAATGCCTCCTTGAGTGCACGTGCACCATAGAAGAAGTTAACCTTTCTTGAAGTCTTCTCAGTCTTGAAGAGATGCATGATGTGGCTACGCATAGGAGCCATACCTGCACCACCACCGACGAAGATAAGCTCAGTCTCAGGTGAGAGATCCTTTGGAAGGAAGAACTCACCGTAAGGACCAGAGATTGTGATCTTGTCGCCTGGCTTGAGAGAGTAGATGTATGAAGAACAGATACCAGGGTTTACATCAACCCACTTACCTGCAGCTCTGTCGAATGGAGGAGTTGCGATACGTACATTGAGCTTGATGATGTCACCCTCAGCAGGGTAGCAAGCCATTGAGTATGCACGTACGGTAGGTGTTGGGTTTACCATCTTGAGAGTTCTGAGACCCATCTTCTCCCAATCTGCCTGATACTGCTCGTCAACGTCAATGTCCTTATAGTCAACTGTTACAGCAGGTACGTCGATCTGGATATATCCACCTGACTGGAAGTTGAGGTGCTCTCCCTCAGGAAGCTTCACCACGAACTCCTTGATGAATGTAGCTACGTTGTGGTTAGAAACCACCTCGCACTCCCACTTTCTCACGCTGAGCGCTGAAGCAGGTACCTCGATAGACATGTCTTCCTTGATCTTTACCTGACATCCGAGACGCCAGTTTGCAGCGATCTGCTTACGGTTGAAGAAGCCGACCTCGGTAGGGAGAATCTCTCCGCCACCCTCGGTCACGCGGCACTTGCACTGTCCGCATGCACCCTTACCACCACAAGCTGAAGGAAGGAAGATCTTCTGCTCTGCGAGTGTTGAGAGAAGGTTTCCGCCAGGAGTAACCTCGACGATCTTGCTTCCCTCGTTGATGTTGATTTTAACAGTTCCTGATGGTGTCAGCTTCGTCTTGATGAAGAGGAGAAGCGCAACCAGGATGAGTGTGACGATCACGAAGACGATCACAGCGAAAAGTATTGTTTGCGTCATAATGTTGTCCTCCTATATTAAAGCTGAATACCCATGAATGTCATGAATGCAATACCCATGAGACCTACGGTGATGAATGTGATACCGAGACCCTTGAGCGCTGCAGGCACGTGTGAATATGCGAGTTTCTCGCGGATGGCTGCGAGAGCCACGATAGCGAGCCACCAGCCGATACCTGAACCGAGTGCGTATACCACAGGCTCACCGAAGCTTACGAAATCTCTCTCCTGCATGAAGAGTGAACCTCCGAGGATCGCGCAGTTAACGGCGATGAGCGGAAGGAAGATACCGAGCTGTGAGTAGAGGTTCGGAAGGAACTTCTCTACGACCATCTCCACGATCTGCACGATAGCTGCGATGACAGCGATGAAGATGATGAAGCTGAGGAAGCTGAGGTCTACATTTGCATATTTCTCACCCAACCATACGAGTGCTCCCGGCTTGAGGATGTACTCATTGAGGAGATAGTTCACTGGAAGAGTGATGAGGAGCACAGCGATTACGGCAATACCGAGGCCGTTTGCTGTCTTGACGTTCTTAGATACCGCCAGGTATGAACACATACCAAGGAAGTAGGCGAATATCATATTGTCGATGAAGATCGACTTTACAAATAAGCTAATATAATCTGCCATGATTTTCTTTAGTTATGTGTTATTTTTCCTGAAGGTCCTTCTGAATTGATCTCTGTACCCAGATGATGCATCCGAGGAGGATGAGCGCCATTGGAGGGAGGATCATAAGACCATTGTTAACGTAGCCGAAATCGTATACTGCCTGCGGAATCACCTGGAAGCCGAAAAGAGTACCGCTTCCGAGGAGCTCACGGAAGAATGCGACGATTACAAGAATCATTGCATATCCTACACCGTTTCCGAGACCGTCCATGAGGGATGCGAATGGCTTGTTGCCGAGAGCATAAGCCTCGATACGTCCCATCACGATACAGTTGGTGATGATAAGGCCGATGTATACCGAGAGGGTCTTGCTGACGCTGTATGCGTATGCCTTAAGCACCTGGTCTACAAGGATTACCATCATCGCTACTACTACGAGCTGTACGATGATACGTATACGGTTAGGAATAGTGTTTCTGAGCAGTGAACATACAAGGCTTGAGAGACCTGTAACGATGATTACAGAGAGACCCATTACGAATGCTCCCTTAAGCTGTACAGTAACTGCGAGTGAAGAACAGATACCGAGGACAAGGACAGAAATAGGGTTGCCCTTGAAAATCGGATTCAGGAATGTCTCTTTAAAATCAAAATTTGCCATGTCTTATTCCTCCACTGTGTTAGCTGGTTCAACTTCTGTGCACTCTGTGCAGTGCTCGCAGTTCTGCTGGCATGCTGCACCATTCTTTGCAAAATAGTTCTGGTAGAAACCGAACCACTGGTTGAGAGTCTTTCCGAGAGCCTGTGATGTGATGGTTGCACCTGAAATGGCATCCACACCATTGTTCTCAGTCACGCGGTTTGCAGGCTTTGCAATCTCGAAGAGAACAGCGCCTTCTCCTACTGTCTTTCCTACGAAAGCTTCAGCAAATGAAGGCTCGTCTGCGATCTTTGCACCGAGACCTGGAGTCTCACCCTTATGACCGAAGCATACTGCCTTGATGGTATTGAGGTCACCCTCGAAACCTACATATCCCCAGATAGGACCCCAGAGACCTGCTCCGTAGCAAGGAACTACTGTGATGCCGTTCTTGAAGATATATACTGGAAGATTCTTTTCATCTGCGATAGTCTGTCTCTTGAGATCAGAGCTTCCATAAACCTCGCAAGACTCGATGTCGAGGTCTCTTACCTTGTTTCCATCAAGGTCAACGAGGATTGCTGACTCGATCTCCTGCTGATATGTCGCAAGGATGTCCTCGCCCTGTACGGTAGCTGCAGTAAGGATCTGACCGATGGTGTCTTTCTTTACATTAGCTTCCTGCATAGGCTTGAGGAACATTGCCGCAAAGGCAAGAACCGCTGCGACCACCACAACGAGGATGATCGAATATATCACTGTATATGTATTACTGTTTGTATTCATACCTTATATATATTAAGCGGTTTTTACTTTCTTTGCCCTTCTCTTGATCGATCCCTCTACAACGTAGTGGTCGATGAGTGGTGCGAATGTGTTCATGAGGAGGATGGCAAGCATCATTCCTTCTGGGTAACCTGGGTTCCAGATACGTACTGTCACTGCAAGAGCACCTACGAGGAATCCGTAGATCCACTTACCGCACTCAGTCTGAGCTGAAGTCACAGGGTCTGTAGCCATGAATACTGTACCGAAGAGGAATCCACCCATGACGAGCTGATAGTAACCTGGGAGGTCTGTAGCTCCTACAGCATATCCGAGGTATCCGATTGCGAGACCACCGGCAACTGAAGAAATCATGATCTTCCAGCTTGCAACACCTGTCCAAAGGAGGATGAATGCACCGATGAGGATTGCGATCACGGAAGTTTCACCTACAGAACCAGGAATTGTACCGATGATCATGTCCATGAACTTAGGCGAGAGGCTCTCGAATGTTGCGTTTGCAAGAGGTGTAGCTCCTGAGAAACCGTCTACGAGGCCGTTACCGGCCTGGAATGCTACGCCGTCGTTCATGAAGCGTGTAACGCCACTTGTCCATACGGTGTCACCTGACATCATGCTTGGGTATGAGAAGAAGAGGAATGCACGTGTGAGGAGTGCTGGGTTCCAGATGTTCATACCTGTACCGCCGAATACCTCCTTGCCGATGATCACTGCGAATGCAACTGCGATAGCGAGCATCCAGAGCGGAACATCAACAGGAACGATGAGCGGAATGAGCATACCTGACACGAGGTAACCCTCGTTCACTTCGTGGCCCTGGATCTGAGCTGAAACGAACTCGATGCCGAGACCGACAAGGTAAGATACGATATAAAGAGGAAGTACCTTTACGAGACCGTAAAGTACGATGTTCCAGAAGCCCCAGTCGAGGCCGAATGCGAGGCTGTGCTGATAACCGGTGTTCCAGATACCGAAGAGCATAGCAGGAACGAGGGCGATCACAACCATGATCATGACTCTCTTCAAGTCGACGCAGTCCCTTACATGTGCACCTCTCTTGGTCACAGTGTTAGGAACGAAGAGGAATGTCTCAAAAGCGTCGAATGTCGAATGAAGGAATCCGAGCTTGCCACCTTTCTCAAAGGTTGGCTTGATCTTGTCTACTAAATTTCTTAATCCGTTCATATTCTAAGCTTTTAGCACATTTCTTTCAACATGAGGGCGATACCGTCAGTGATGATCTGCTGGATGTAGATCTTAGACGGACATACATATTCGCAAAGTGCGAGATCCTCCTCGATAACTTCGTAGATACCGAACTTCTCCATCTTGTCGATGTCATTTGCAAGACATGCCTTGAGGAGATATACAGGATAGAGGTCCATAGGAAGAACCTTTCCATATGTGTCGTTTACAACGAATGCACGTGGACCGCCATGGAGGTTTGTATCCATGTCATACTTCTTGTTTGGAGTGAGCCATGAGAAGTATGTGCGCGATGCACTGAAGAGGCTGGTTCTGAATGGCTTTGCCCATCCGAAGAGCTCATACTTGTCACCTTCTTCAAGGATAGTCACCTGATTGTCGAAGAAACCTGTGAATCCTTCAGCTCCGATGTTCGTACCGGTAAGTGCGTCACCGCTTACATAACGGAGGTTTTCCGATGCGTTGTAGAATTCCTTGATATCCTTCATTGAGATGCCAGGGTATCCTTCAACATAGGCAGGGCTGATTGCCTTAGGACCTGTCACTGCGATCTTTCTTCTGACGTCGTACTTTCCTGTGTTGAAAAGCTTGCCGATTGCAGCGAGCATTACAGGAGATACAGTCCATACGATTTCACCCTTCTGAACAGGAGAGATGTGGTGGATCTGTACGCCGACATTTCCTGCAGGATGCTTTCCTGATACAGTGTGGATCTCCACATTCTGCAACTTCGCGAAAGCTGAAGCTGATGAGTTTACACATACATGTACCTTGCAGCCTGCAAGCTTTGAAAGTGCGTCCACTGCTGTCTGAAGGTGAGCTGCCTGACCGTTGAGGATGAACTCGGTGTCAGCTGCCAGAGGAGCAGTCGAGAATGCTGATACGAAAATTGCCTTAGGCTTTGTCTCAGGGTTGGCGATGATGCCGTAAGGTCTCTGAGTGAGTGCAGGCCAGAGTCCTGCTGCGAGAATGGCCTCCTTGATCTGCTCTGCAGAGAGAGCGGAAACCTTCTTCACTCCGAAATCTACATACTCCTGATCTGCATCAGCCTTGATGCGAACCTCAAGCAACTTTCTCTTTTCGCCTCTTACAACCTCTGCCACTGTTCCGCTTACCGGAGAAGCGAAGAGGATGTTCTGAGACATCTTGTCAGCCAATACGGGCGTTCCTGCGAGGACCTTGTCACCTTCCCTTACCAGAAGTTTCGGAACGAGACCTCTGAAGTCGGTAGGTTTCACGGCCACAACGTCAGGGACGATCACCTTCTTGGTGTTCTGGGCCGCAGTTCCATTGATCGGAAGGTCGAGACCCTTTTTCAAATAGATGTTGTTTGACATTATATAAACCGTTTTAGAGTATAATTCAAAATGCGCCCGCGAAGATACGGAAATTTTCCCTATTTACGAAGTAAAAGGCTGTTTTTATATTGCAATGTTTTGTATAATTTTGCATCCTGTATGGAAAAAAGAAGCAGTCAAATATTGGAGGGGCTGAACAGCGAGCAGAAAAATGCTGTCAGCTGTGTGGACGGACCGGTGCTTATCGTGGCGGGTGCGGGATCTGGCAAGACGAGGGTCTTGACCAGCAGGATAGCTTATATACTTTCGGAGAAGGATCTTGATCCGGCAAGGATTCTTGCGTTGACTTTTACCAAGAAGGCTGCATCCGAGATGAAGGAAAGAATTGCCCTGATGGTGGGGGAGCGTAGAGCCAGAAGGCTGTATATGGGTACATTCCACTCCGTCTTCATACGTTTCTTGAGAGAGTTTTCAGAGTCATTGGGATATCCTTCGACTTTCACGATATATGATACAAGTGATTCAGTCAGTGCTATAAAGGCATGCCTGAAAGAACTTCAGCTCGATGAAAAGGTGTATAAGCCGAAGGATGTGCTTTCGAGGATATCCATGGCGAAGAACAATCTTGTGACGCCGGCGGCATACAGGCGTAATGCCAATGCGATGCAGAATGATGCTGCGTCCAGGAAGCCCCGAATAGTGGACATATATGACCTTTATGCCCATAAATGCAAGATGGCGGGTGTCATGGACTTTGATGATATCCTTCTGAATATGAATATTCTGCTTCGTGATAATCCGGAGGCCTTGGAGTCCGTGGCAGGCAGGTTCGATTATATCATGGTCGATGAGTATCAGGATACCAATTTCTCGCAGTATCTGATACTTAAGAAACTGAGTCAGTTCCATCGGAATATCTGCGTCGTGGGTGATGACTCCCAATCTATATATGCTTTCCGTGGCGCCAAGATCGAGAATATTCTCAATTTCAAAAAAGACTATCCGGATCATCATATCTTCCGTCTGGAACAGAACTACCGTTCGACGAAGGTTATAGTCGATGCCGCCAATTCTCTTATAGCCAGAAACTCTGCGCGTATTCCGAAGGAGTGCTACTCCATGGGTGCCGAAGGTGAGAAGATAAGGCTGATACAGGCGTATACGGAACAGGAAGAAGCCCTGCTTATTGCATCGGCCATTGTGGGGCGTATCCATGCGGAGTCTGCTCAGTATCAGGATTTTGCGATATTGTATAGGACTAATGCCCAGTCGCGTGCCCTTGAGGAGGCGTTGAGAAGGAAGAATCTGCCATACATGATATATTCTGGTAATTCGTTCTTTGAAAGAGCGGAGGTCAAGGATATGATGGCCTACTTCAAGCTGGTGGTGAATCTCAATGATGATGAATCGTTCAAAAGGATTGTGAACAAGCCGGCAAGGGGTATCGGTGATACATCTCTTTCCGCTCTCACTGCGGCTGCCTCCAATCATAAGCTCTCTCTCTTCAAGGCGGCTTATGCAGATGATCTCGAGCAGTTCGGCCTTAAGCCGGCAGCTGTGAAGAAGATAAGGGAGTTCTGCAATATGATAGCAGGACTTGCTCTCAATGCGAATGAACAGGATGCCTATGCCATAGCTAAAAAAATTGCAGATGATTCTGGGCTGTACATGTTCTATAAACTGGATACTAGTATTGAGGGACAGTCCAGAACGGCAAATGTGGAGGAGCTGGTAGACAGTATCAAGCTTTTCATTGAGGAAAAGAATGGGGAATATCTTGAGGATTTGCAGGCAGAGGGACAGGTTTCTGACGGAGTGGAGCTGAGCGAGTCGGATTTTCCTGTAGTCACGATGGGAGATTATCTGGAAAATGCGTCGCTTCTTAGTGCCGTTGATGTAAGCGATGAGGAAAGTTCCAATAAGATAGCCTTGATGACCGTACACTCCTCGAAAGGTCTGGAGTTTCCTTATGTCTTTGTTTCCGGTATGGAGGAAAATATCTTCCCGTCGGGAGGATTCATGGCCTCGGAGTCGGATATTGAAGAGGAACGCCGTCTTTTCTATGTGGCCATGACTCGCGCAAAGAAGGTCCTGCAGCTTTCATTTGCCTCTACAAGGCTTCGTAATGGAAAACATGAGTCAAATTCACCGTCAAGATTCGTTAAAGAGGTTGATTCCAGATATATTGCAAATCCTCTCAGCTTGCTTGCAGATGAAGAGGACAAGCCTGCTCCGTCTTTTGGTGGCTGGAACAAGCCATATGCTACCAAGCCGGGATATGCTTATGGTCAGTCTTCAAGACCTCAGGTTGAGCGTAAGCCTTCGCAGTATCAGGGACAGCAGCGCAGGACGGAACCGGTGAGGAGTATGGAACCTATGCCTGTCAGAAGACCTCAGGCTGTGCCGAAACGAATGCCGGATGCAGACTTTGCTCCTACTCCGATTCTTCAGCTTAAGGCAGGACAAAGGATTGAACATAATCGTTTTGGTTACGGCCGGATTCTTGAAATATCAGGAAATGCGGCAGATTTAAAGGCGAAAATTGCTTTTGATGACCATGGTGAGAAGATATTGATACTTAAATATGCAAAAATTCGTGCTGTAGATTTGGAAAATAATTAAATATCCGTAACTTTGTGTCGAAGTTTTTCATAGTTTAAGTTTAGGTTAAGTAGCGGGGCGTTCGCAGTTGATGCGGGTGCCTCGTGAATTTTATGTATGTACTTGTAATTTTTCGCACATTTTCTATCAGATTTGATAATAAAAATGCCATTTCTTATAAAAAAGAGAAAAATGGTCATTAAAAAAAAGAGAAATGAACTTTTTTCTTTTTCTTTAACAATATTTCATCTTCACTCCATACTTTTGCTTTGTCCGTAAAGTTGCGGATTATAAAATAGAGGAGGAAGAATTATGAGGAAATTGTGCTTAGGACTGTTGTGGAGTGTTTCTGCAATTGTTTTTTCTTGTCTTGTTTTCCAGTCGTGTGAGGCTTTAGGATTTGCATCTATCAAATCAAAGGGTGAATTGAGGATTTCATTTGCAGGGGGACAGGAAATCCTGACCCGGTCCGGTCTGGAAATTCCGGATACAAGTGATTTTATTCTTACTGTTACTGACTCGAAGGGACGTACGCTCTATGATGGATTATATGGCAGTTCTCCGGAGTCTTTTGAAGTAGATGCCGGCAGTTATGTCATTCGTGTGCTGTCATGCCATTTCAGTAAACCAGCTTTCTCTGTCCCGCAGTTCGGTGATGAGCAATGTGTTGTCATTCCGTCAGGAAAGACTATGAATGTCAAGCTTGTGTGCCGGCAGATGAATTCAGGGGTAAGGCTCCGTGTAGATTCCGGTTTTCTGGATGTCTACCCTAAAGGTGTACTCCTTCTGAAGTCATCTTTGGGACGCCTGGTCTATGGTTATTCGGAAAAAAGGATAGCGTATTTCAAGCCCGGTGATGTGTCCCTGGTGCTGAATGAGGGGAAAGTGGACAAGGTGCTGATGACGCGCGACCTTCAGGCTCAGGAAATATTGGATCTGAAAGTCGGAGTTGCGTCTTCCGGCGCCGGAGGTTCTGCATCTTCTTCAAGTGGTATCACCTTGGCAATAGATACTTTAAGAAATTGGAATACAGAGGAGTATATTATCGGAGGTGATAATGGAAAAGGAAATGGAACTTATGATGCAATGACTGTTTCCGAGGCGTTGTCTTCCATCGGCGAGACAGGTGTGTGGGTATGCGGTCATATTGTAGGAGGTGACCTTACATCATCGTCGGCATCTTTTGACGGGCCGTTTGAATCCAGGACAAACCTGCTTCTGGGGCCGAGGTCGTCGACTATGGACAAGGATGCCTGCCTGTCCGTCCAGCTTCCTTCGGGATCATTGAGGAACGCTCTCAATCTTGTCGATAATCCTGACCTTCTGGGGAGGAAGATATGTCTGAAAGGTGATATAGTCGAGGCTTATTACGGAATACCCGGAATCAAGAATCTTACCGAATATGAGCTGCAATGATTGCAGTCGGTTCGTTTTTCATTTTGTTGCAATATTTAGTGTTTGAAGTGACGCGGCTGTGAAGCTTCGTCACTTTTTTTGTTCAGATTCAAGTAAATGTTGTGCAGAAGGCATACTTGGGCTTCTTAAGTCAAAAATAATCACTATATTTGTACGATTTGGAATAAAACTCTTAAATATACTGATGAGAAATATAAAAAGACTGTTTCTGACATTGTTCCTGATGACCTTCGGAGGGGTATCTCTGATGGCGCAAAGTGTGGTGAAGGTCAGTGGAGTGGTAACATCTTCTGATGATGGACTGCCTATGGTGGGTGTTGCCGTAATGGCCGGTCCGGGCAATGGTGTCATAACTTCTATCGATGGTGATTATATTATTGAGGTCGCCCCAGGTACAGAACTGGTGTTCTCAAGCATAGGATTCCTGGATGAAAAGGTTGTCGTGCCTTCTGTCGAGAATTTCACGTATAATGTCGTCATGCAGACTGAAACCATGAATATCGATGACGCTGTTGTCATTGCTTATGGTGTCAGGAAGAAAGGAACAGTCGCCGGTTCGGTTTCGACGGTAAAGTCGGATAAGCTGGAGAATACCCCTACTGCAGCCTTTGATCAGGCGCTTCAGGGACAGGTTGCCGGTCTTACAGTGCTTTCGAGCACAGGTGAGCCAAGTGCATCCGCGACTATGACTATCCGTGGTACGAATTCAATAAATTCAGGAACAGCTCCATTGTATATTCTGGATGGTGTTGCCATCTCGGCAGCAGACTTCAATACCATCAATCCTGCTGATATCGAGAGCATGTCAATTCTCAAGGATGCTTCCTCTACTTCTATCTACGGCGCAAGAGCAGCCAACGGTGTTATCGTGATAACCACCAAGAGAGGTCGCGACATGGAACGTCCTAATGTCAATTATCGTATGCAGATGGGATGGTCGGCAATGGCTCATGGCAACTGGGATCTGATGAATACGGCTGAACGAATCCAGTATGAGAAGGAACTTGGGCTTACGGCAGGACAGAATTATGACTACTTGTCAAAAACTGATGTCAACTGGATGGATGCTGTTTTCAATGATTCGGCTATGCTTCAGAGCCACGAGCTTGCCGTATCGGGTGCTACAGAGACGACAAATTATTATCTCTCAGGAGGTTACTATGATCAGGAGGGTATAGCTCCAGGTTCGGTCTTCGAGCGTTATTCGATGCGCTTCAATTTTGAACAGCAGATGTCCAAGTGGCTGAAGATGGGAACCAATACGATGTTCAATTATCAGAATATCAAGCAGGCGGATGAAGGTGCTTATACACTTGTCACTCCGATTTCTGCTGCGCGTTTCATGCTTCCTTATTGGAATCCTTTCCGAGCAGATGGAAGTCTGGCATCAATCAATGACGGCTCTTGGACCGGTCAGGGACAGAATCCTCTTGAGTGGCTTGAGAACAATCCGCTCAAGTATAAGAAATACAAGATGATCTCGACTGTTTTTGCGGATCTTACTTTCTACAGGAATCTTGTGTTCAGGACTCAGTTTGCTGTGGATTTCTCCCATACTACCGGTTTCAGTCAGTCGTTCCCGGATTATCTTCCGAATCAGGGTGAAGGATCTGCAGCCAGAAGCTCTGCCGACGGCCTTGGCCTTCATCTTACCAACACTTTGACCTACAGGTTCAATTTAGACAATATCCATGATTTCAATTTCCTTCTCGGACATGAGTGGCAGGATTATCATACAGAATCATTCAGCGTAAGTACGGCAGGTCAGACAAATTCCCTGCTTACCGATGTTTCTAACGGTACGCGTGCTACATCATGGACCAGTACGTCAGCTTCTGACTACTCGCGTGTGTCGTTTTTCGGACGAGGAGAATATAATATTGCTGACAGATATTATACAGAGGTTTCTGTTCGTACCGATGGATCTTCAAGGTTCGGAAAGAACAACAGATGGGGAGTATTCGGTGCAGTTGGATTCATGTGGAACATCAGGAACGAAGAGTTCATGTCTGCGTCACGTGATTGGCTGACGATGGCTCAGGCTGCATTCAGTTCTGGTACTTCAGGTAACTCTGAAATTCCTAACTATGAGCACCTTGCATTGATTGGAGGTGGATCGGATTATGTAGGAGATGCCGGTGTTGCACCGCTTCAGCCAGGCAACGAGGATCTTACATGGGAGAATACCTGGACGACAAATCTTGCCCTTCATTTCGGGTTCTGGAACAGACTCAATGTCGATCTCGAACTATATAATAAGAAAACGACAGATATGCTCATGTCGGTTCCTCTGGCATACTCACAGTCAAACGGATACGGATACAAATGGTCTAATGTCGGTGCGATGGTCAACAGGGGAGTCGAGCTGAACATGAGCGCTACCCTGATTCAGGTGAGAGATTTTGCATGGAACATCAATGCGAACGTCGGCTATAATCATAACCGTCTTACCGAGCTTTATAACGGAGTTGACGAATATGAGACTTCAAATACCAGCACCAAGCTTGTTGTCGGACATCCGGTGGGTGAGTTCTATATCAACCGCTATGCAGGTGTGAATCCGGCTAACGGTGATGCCCTTTGGTATGATAAGCAAGGCAACCTTACCAATGAGCTTCGTGATGAAGACAAGGTTCTGGTCGGAAAGTCATATCATGCCCCATGGCAGGGAGGATTCGGTACAAGTCTTTCATGGAAAGGATTCAACCTCAGTGCTCAGTTCAGCTGGGTCGGCGACCGTTGGATGATCAACAATGACAGATATTTCGATGAATCTAACGGACGTTTCATGACATACAATCAGTCCCGCAGGCTTCTGAATCGTTGGAAGCAGCCTGGCGATATCACCGATATACCGCGACATGGCGAATATACCGAGTTTGACAGCAGACTTCTGGAAGATGCTTCCTTCCTTAGATTGAAAAACCTGATGCTTTCATACAGTCTCCCATCAGGCTTTTTGAAGAAGTCCGGTTTCATTAGAGGTCTCAGGTTTTATGCACAGGGACAGAATCTCTTGACTTTCACCAATTTCTCCGGTCTTGATCCTGAAGGGGTGACCAATGTCTACGCGGCTCAGTATCCTATGTCACGTCAGTATACCTTCGGTCTTGACCTCATGTTCTAAAGATGAAAATGATGAAGAATATATATATAAAGATATTGAAGTGGGCGGCAGCTGCTGCCGTTGTCTTCAGCATGAACTCATGCCTCGAGAAACTCCCGGGCGACTATATATTGGAAGAAGACGGTATGATGTCTCTTGCTGATGCAGAGCAGACAGTTACCGGTATTTACTCTGCTTATATGAGCGGGGCGCTATATAGTGGCTACCTTACTCTCTGTCCTGATATCCAGGCGGATCTTGTGTATGCTGTCCAAGGTAATACGAACCAGTATGGAACGCTCTGGCGCTGGGATATAAGATCGACCAATTCAGAGATAGAGTCAGTTTATGCTGCCCTTTACAGAATCATAGGAAGGTGCAACTTCTATCTTGATCAGGTCGGAGCACTTAGGGATGGTCTGACTGATGATACGGAGATACAGTTTCTTGACTATTACACCGGTGAGGTCTATTGTGCAAGGGCTCTTGCATATTCCGAGCTTCTTAAATGCTTCTGCAAGGCATATGATCCGGCAACTGCAGAGTCTGAACTGGGTGTAGTTCTTGCCGAGACCTATTTTGGAGAAAAGCCAGCCAAGAGAGCCAGTCTCAAGGAATCATATGAGTTTGTTATCCGTGACCTTGAAAAGGCTGAGGAAATGCTTGATGAGGAAAATGACTATTACGATGCACCTTATTTCACCAATGCATCAGCACATGCCATTCATGCAAGAGTAGCGCTCTATATGCAGGATTGGGATTCGGCTATCGAGCATTCGACTTCCCTTATCGAATCAGATGCTTTTGCATTAGCTACAGCAAGAAGCTATGCAACCGCAGCCCAGACATATCTCCAGTACTTATGGACAAACGACACATCATTTGAAAATATCTGGAGAATCGGCTATACGACAACATCTTATGGTGGAGCACAGGGATCGGTATTCCTGAATTTTACGAATGATTATACTTACTATTATCCGGATTATGTTCCGGCACAGTGGGTTCTTTCATTATATGGATCCGGAGATATGAGATACAATGCATATTTTGCAAATGCCCAGACCGGATATCCTCATCAGCTTACCTGGCCGCTTCTGATCAAGTATTATGGTAATGAGGCTCTTATGCAGAATCTCATTTATCACGTCAATATGCCTAAGCCCCTCCGTCTTGCCGAGCAGTATCTTATACGTGCGGAAGCATACTGTGAGAAAGGAAACTTCGCTCAAGCATCAACTGACCTCACTGCTCTCAGAATGACAAGGTATTCAAGCGGAGGAAATATTTCAGTCAACAGCGGCAATTGGAGAGAAACCATTTCCGATGAGCGTGTGCGGGAACTTTATATGGAAGGTTTCCGTCTCCATGACCTCAAGAGATGGGGCAAGGGATTCGAACGTACACCGCAGTCCCAGACTCAGTCTGAAGGCAGTTCTATGAAGGTAGAGGCAGGAAATCCTCTCTTTGTATGGCCGATACCTAACCATGAGATTGTATCACCTGGATCCCAGATCCAGCCTAATGAAAGCAACAGATAAAGATATATGAACTGTATTTTCAAATATATTTCAATAGCCGTCGCTGCTGTCTGCACGATTGTCGGCTGCAAGGAAAGTTATGTAACATATTCCGATGCAGAATATGTCATGTTTGCAGATACGATGGCTACTTATCCGGTTCAGAAGGACGTAGAATATTTCAGCATACCTGTAGTTTCCACCGTCGTAAGGGATTATGACCGTACATTCGGTGTGGAAATCATTGATAAGGGTAATAATGCAATCGAGAATCTGCATTACCGCCTCCAGTCCAATACTGTGACGATCAAGGCAGGCGAAACCAGGGCGGATGTGCTTGTCCATGGATATTATGATAATATCGGTGTGACCGACTCGCTCGGTTTTCAGTTGCAGCTGATCATGAACGATGCTCTGGTAATGCCTCTGTATGGAAAGCAGACCAAGGCGGTATTGATGAAGAGCTGTCCTTTTGATATTAATGATTTCACAGGATACTGCATATTGACTTCCATGTTCCTGTATAATTATACTCCTACCAGAGAGTATGAGAGGCTTATTTATACTGAAAAACATCCGACAGAAGAAAATACTGTCATCTGCAGGAATTGGATCAATGATGGTTATGATGTCACATTGACATTCCATCCGGAAGATCCGATGAAGCCTTTTGTGACAATGGACAGAGGACAAGTTGCAAGTGATGAAGGATCATTTTTCGGAATTGCCCATGGTGATGACAAGATTCTGGTGACCAACAGTTCTATCAATGATTCCATGTTCTATCCATGTGGAGGATATCTTTACTTGTGGGCGGAGATGTATGTCGAGAATATGGGTGAGCCGGTCGGAACCGTAGGACACTTCTATAATATCATGGAGTGGATCAGCGACGAAGAGGCAGAGCGTCTCAAGAATGAAGAAGGATTGTAACAGACTTGAACTTTGACAATGAATATGAAAAGCATATTAAGAACACTTTCAGCAGTTTTTGCCATATGTACAATTATGGCTGTTTCATGTGAGGAACCGAATCCTCCTGTTTCCACTGTCGAGCCGGTTTTTCCTTCGCTGGTGCAGAATAATGATGTTCAGCCGGGAAGCGTGCTCGAACTTTCGTTCGAAGCTAATATGGACTGGACTGTGACGGTGCCGGCAGATGGACTGCAGTGGTTCTGGATCAAGGACTCTTCATTCAAAGTGGATAAGGTATCCGGCAAAGTGGCTGAGGGCTCAAAAGAGAAGGTTACTATATATATCGGTGTGTCTGAAACTGAAGAGTTTGATTCGAACAGATCTTGCGATGTCACTCTTACCATGGGCGGAAAGTCGCAGGTCATTGCGAAATATATGCGTCCTGCCCGAAACAGGACAATAGAGGTATATTCTGCAAAGATTGAAAACGGGACTTTTGTAATGAACGCCTCCGGTGGATATGAGTATGAATCTCTTCCTGCAGAGTCTGTATCCATGATATGGTCAGATGTGGATTCCGACTTCAGAATCCCTGTAAAAGTAGAGGCGAACTTCGAATGGGAAGTCGATATACCTGAGTGGGCGGACGTGCAGGTTCCGGAGCATACCGCAGGTTCTGTCGAACTTGTCTTTACCGGCGTTTCTCTTTCGGGTGACTCCGGCAGTATTGAATTCAAGGCAAAAGATACGCTCCTGAAGGAAATACAGGTTGAGGTTCCATCCTGTGCCCAGGTGCAGGTTTATTCTACAGTTGTAGAAAATGGTGATTTCCTCTTTGATGATCAAGGAACATATCTTTATACAGCCGAGCCTGTTGATGAGATTTCATTGATATGGCCGGGCAGTGATTTCCGCATGCCTGTAATGGTGGATGCCAGATGTGACTGGGATATCGTTATGCCTGAATGGCTGACAATCAAGATGCAAGGCGAGGAATCGCAGAGTAATGCCGGCAGGCGTACCTTTATCTTTATGGGCAATCCGAAGCATTATCCGTTGGATGAAACTACTGATAGGATATCATTCATATTCGACGGTCAGGTGATCCGGGAGATTCCGGTAACCATACCGGGATGCCGTGACAGATTCAGCTTCAGCCTTGATATGTCATTGACATCATTGAAATATAATCCGGAAGGCAGACTTATGACTTCGACAGGTTTCCAGGATGCCATTGCTTCAGGATGGATTACCGGAACAGAGACAGCAGATGTCCTGACAGTTGAAATCATTGATGCCAAGCCTTCAGGATCTGAGCCTGACTGGCTGCGCGTCGACCTCCAGACATATGTCAAGGGCGAATCTGTTCTTCAGCAGAGAAGGATAGAATTCAGGCCGACAGTCAATTCCGGATCTATGCGTTCTGCATATGTACTTTTCAGTAATGGAGAATCTGCAGAAGATTTCTTCGAAGCTGATGGTTCTCTTAAACCGGACATGGAAAAGCGTGCTGTCCTTGTTGAGCAGTATGGTGCCGATATGGACTATGTCATAATGATATCTTCTCCTGAGGATATGGCAAAATCAGGTGTAATACTTGAGACGTCAGACAATCCGAGACTTGCTACGTGGTTCGGAAAGACAAGACATCAGTATGAACTTACATATTCGAATCCATATGCCCGCGATAATGCGTTCATGTCCTTTGCCCAGCCTTACTCATCATATAAGGTGTTCAATTCGGCCAGGGAGGATGTGACTTCAGACAAATCCTTCTGGTTGAGATTTACAGCTGATTCATCAGAGCGTACTTCTGGAGTTGTCGATATGTACAGCGATATGACTCCGTCATCATCAAAGACAGTCGGATATGTCGTGTTCTATGGTGAGGATGGAAGTACTTTGGCTATAATTATGGCTGTTTTCGATCCTACGCTTGTGGTTGAGACTGAGGTTAAGGTGGAGTTTGTCGGCGAATCAGCCAATCTGGCAGATATAGTCGGTGCGACATTGATGGAAGTCACTGCTGATACTGACAAGGAACTCTATGACGAGTTCAAGGAATATGTAGCTCCGATCTATCATCTTAAGTATACTACTACAGGAATACCTATGAGAATATCGATTCCGACATCAGCTGTCAAGTATAATCCGAATCCATATTCGAAGCGTAATAACTTTGTAATCAATGGACTTGATTATGATGAGACAGTCGGAGAATTTGCTCTTATAGATGGTGGCGTGGATGTTTACATGATCCCTGGTGAAGGATCGCTTTATGAAAGAGGTCATATCTTCTTCCATTCTGCGGATGATACTGTTGTACTTGTGTTGGTCTGCACTCTGGACCTGACAGAATAATTTAATAGAAAGATTACCGTTAGTTATATATGAAATCATTTAGATTCAGTCTGCTATCCATATTCTGCATCATTGCCGCATTCATCCTCAATGCTTGTACAAGAGAGGATGTGCAGGATTATCGTGAGCAGGATTACGGATATGTACAGTTCAAACTTTACAAGGAGGCTTCATATCCTGGTACCAGGGCAAATCAGCTTGACTACCTGAGTCAGGTTGCTAAAATCAAGGTGACGCTCCGATATGAGGAGAATCTTATATCCCAGACTCTTGTTCTCAGCGCTGCTGATGACTTTGCAGCGGAATATGGATTGAGAAGTGATAAGCTGAAACTTCTCGCCGGTGATTATCAGGTGGTTACCTATGCTTTGTATGACAAGCTTGATCAAGTTGCGTATGAGGCTACTCCGGAAGGCGCTCATGCTTCATTTACAGTCACTCCTGGAGGACTGAGTGTACATGATCTCCTGGCCGATGTTGTGGAAAGAGGAAAAGTGAAGTTCTCGCTCGTAAAGGATTTCAGTGATTTCGATGGTACGCCTCAGGCCAAGTCTGCTACTCGTGAGTATACGTTTGACGAGATCAGATATGTTACTGTTACAGTAAGGTCTTCGTCGAATACCACCACTGTATTCGAGAAGCTGCCTGCAAAGTTCTCTATTCATTTCAATGAGGAAGATGATGTTGAGGACGGATATCAGACTTCTACGTTTGTGTGTGATTCTCTGATATCTCTGAGAGGTGGACGCTATACAGTTGAATCTTATTCTGTATTTGATTCCGGAAAGAAACTTCTTGAAATCAATGACGATGTCGAAGCGTCCTTTGTCGTGGAAGATAACAGGACGACTGAGGCAAAGGTTCCTGTACGACTTCATGAAAGTGATGAGTATATCAAGGATTACTATGCCCTTTATGAGATATGGAAGTCTCTGGGAGGAGAGGACTGGTATTATATCGGACAGGATTATCCGTATGGATGTAATTGGAATTTCAATAAGGATGTGGATCTGTGGGGTTCGCAGCCTGGCGTGGGACTTCATTCGAATGGCCGCGTATCACATATAAATGTAAGTGATTTCGGATTCCATGGCCATCTCTCTCCTGCAATCGGCCAGCTTACAGAGTTGTCTGAATTGTATCTGGGTAATCATAACGACGGTAATCTCATAGGATATGATCCGACTGTTCCAAACGGAAAAGGAACTGTAAGACGCATGGAAAGACATGCCGAGTATCTTAAGATGTTACATCCAGCGACCCAGATGTCCGAGCCTATTGCCAGGGCTCTGATGGAGAATGGCATATCTATTCCGGAAATTTCCTTATATGAAACCATGAGCGAAGATGAAATCATAGAGCCAGGTACTGGCCGTATGAGAGTCAAGCCGATGGATATGGTTTCAGGAAAAATCAATAACGGTCTCAAGAGCATTCCTGAAGAAATCGGAAATCTGACCAAGCTTGAGCAGCTTTTCATTGCTAACGGCGAGCTTGAAAACCTGCCGGCATCGATGTCGAATCTTGTCTCATGTTCAGACCTGGAGATTTACAACTGTCCTAAGATGACAAGTTTCCCGATGGCTATTGCAACAATGCCTGCGCTGGTGTCAGTTAATCTTGCAAATAACAGGCAGTGGAGTGCTACTGAAGCCTTGAAGGGATTCAAGGCTCTCGCATCCGGACCTGCAAGAGAGAAGATACAGCTTCTTTATTTCAATGAAAACAATCTGGAGATTGTTCCTGCGGAAATAAAGAATATGAAGAAGCTTGGAATGATCGATTTCTCTTCCAACAAGATACATACTATTGAAGAAGCTTGGGGAAATGACATAAAGCCTGTGCAGATTTATTTCGATAATAACAAGCTGTCCGATTTCCCTGTTGATGAGAAGGGAGTATTCTGCTATATGGAGGATGCCGAAACTTTCTCTGTAAGAAACAATGAGTTCACTCAATTTCCTGATATATTTGATGCGGAGTCTATGTATGCGATTGTATCCATAGATTTCTCTTACAATCATATCAGCTCGTTCCCGGATGATTTCAGAGGAGTGTATGTACAGACTTTGACTGTCGCGAACAATCCTGAATTGACAGAGTATCCGATCGCATTGGCCAAGTCGGATTCGAAGATAATGAATATCAATTTCAGAGGATGTAATATAAGCCATATTCCGAATGGAGCTTTTGATTATCCGAATGCTATTCATCTTTCTTCTTTTGACTTTTCTTATAATGATCTCAGCAAGTTCCCAAGGGATATGCATGCCGGAAACATGCCTTATCTTTATGGTGTCGAACTATCATACAACAGATTCTCAGAGTTCCCATGGGAACCTCTCGACAGCCAGTACCTTACTGTTTTCGCAATCAGGGGACAGCGTGATGAGAATGGTGAGAGATGTCTCTCGGATTGGCCAGAAGGAATCTATCAGCATAGAGGACTCCGAGGTTTCTATATAGGATCCAATAACCTGGGAAAGATTGAGGATACAATATCCACATTATGCTACTATCTTGATATCAGTGATAATCCGGAAATAATCTTTGATGCCTCGGATATATGCTATGCATATGCCCAGGGAGCATACATCCTTATCTATGACAAGACTCAGGATATCAGGAACTGTGACTATCTTTAAACTAATTCAGGAGAAGAAAAACAATGAACTGGAAAAGAATAATTATATTTTCGATACTTGCAGCTTTTGCGTCTTCTTGTATCGGACCTGAGCCCGAAATTGAATTCGGTGTCGATACCGACAATATCAAGATCGGTCCAGGTGGCGGAATCGCGGCAATAAATGTCAGCTCATCCGGCAACTGGGTGGCTATGACAGAATCACCGTGGATTACGGTTTCTCCTGCAAACGGAAGGGGATCTGTCGAGTGTTCCATCAGTGTTGACTCTACCCTTGCTTTTGAGCAGAGGACAGGTAGCGTGAGAATACACAATCTTGATACGGATGAGAAGAAGGATTTTTCAATCGTTC
>JAFYLU010000013.1 GCA_017550025.1 Bacteroidales bacterium
TCCGTCCATCTGGGTGTGGTGGAACTGGAATGAGAGTGTCAGATAGTAGCGGAAGAATCTCTTCTTGTACCTGCCCCAGATGATGAACGGATTATTGAAAATACCGCTGTTCATACCTATTGCGCCATCAAGTTCTGTGTCAATGATTGCAGATGTGCCGATGACCATGCTGCTGCCTGACAGGTCTCTATCTTGGCAGGTTTCTGCTACCTGTGCTGTATATTTCAAATATTCCGAGTTGAAGTCAGATAGACTGTCGTGGAAGAGTATGTCGCAGGAACTGACTTCTCCTGTCTTGTTCTTCACAATGGTATTGACAGCAATGCTATCGTACTGAATTAGTTTATCACCGACTGGCAGAAGGTAGAACTCCTTGACAGACGCAGCCGCCTTACCGATACACCAGTCAAGAAGCATATTGAACTTCAGTCTTCTGCGTTTGCTGACCTTTACAAGGCGTGTGATGTCTAAAGTCTTGATGAATGTGACCATCGGATCAGGTGCCTTCATCCACATTTCAAAAGCATATGCACGTGTAGTTTCTTGAGGATTGACTTCTTTCATACTTTTCTATTTTTAGCTGCAAAAGTATGAGAAGCCATCTTCCCTATATAGAACAAATGAGACTTTTAGACAGGCGTAGCAAATAGATCGGAATAAGGAGCTGTAAATTCAAGCAGGGATAGAGGTGTGTGTCCGCAAAGCTTTCTGAACTCTCTAATGAGGTGCGACTGGTCTGAATAACCGCATGTATATGCCAGATCTGCCTGATTGATTTTGCCTTGCTGATGCTGCATTTGCTTCAAGGCTTTCTGAAAGCGGACAATACGTGCATATTCTTTAGGGTTCATCCCTATGTGCAGATTGAACTCACGCTCGAATTGTTTTTTACTTAAACAGCAAGCTGAAGACAAGTCTGTCACCAGAGTCTGAGGTGCTGTAAACAGTTGTTCTATTGCCGCATTCATTCGTTTTACCCGATATATGGTGTCGTATGATCTGATTGATAAGCGATCCAGCAGCCAGTTTTCGATCAGAGTCACGCAAAGGTTGCTATCCTCACATTCGAATACCTGTGTTGCCAATTCGTTCAGCTGTTCATCTTCAATATCGTATCCGGAAATTTCTTGATTATAGAAAGAATAAGCCGGTGCATTCAGAAACATATTTATCGTATGTGGATGGAACACCACAACAATCATTTCAATGTTGTCATCAGCTTGCAGATGTGAAGAGAAGTTGACCTGTCCGCTGATTGTCAGTTTGCTCTGAGTCGTACCCAATTCTGGAATATACAACGGCGTCCGCTTATGGAAGATGATCTGAGGGCATCCTATGGGAAATGTATAGGTATTCGGCATCTGATTGCTGCTGAATACCCAATAGTACCTCACATAAGGCTGTAACAACTTACACGGTTTATAAAAATTGAATGCTTCCTGGATCATTACTTCATGTTGTTATGGCAACTCGGATTGCGACTATCTTATTTCTTTTCGCCAAGTATGCACCATCTTATGAAAGGAATACGCTTGAGTAATTCATAGAGTAATGGAGAGAGTGTAAAGACGGCAATCGTCAGAATGACATATATGAATGCCGGAGGCATCAATGTCTTTGCCTTCAGGAAATAGCCGACTGTGGCGATTACCAGATAGTGGACGATGTAGATGCCGTAGCTTGAGCGTGTCATATATGAGGCGAATGCTCCTGTCCTTTCAAACGAGGTCTTGAACCAGCCCATCATCGCAAGGCACATAAGCCATCCGTAGATATTGTTAAGAGGAGAACTCAGATACTTCGGCAACGTGTTATCCTGACCGAACCCTGTCAGCGTCAGAATGGTGCCTGAAACCAAAGCACATACCATGAGAGGAATCCATGCACGGCCCACAATTTCCTGAATGCTATCATGTGAGAATACGAAATATCCCATGAGGAAAGGAATCAGGTAGAATACTGGCTTGTAAAGATTCCATAGTCCGTTAGCCCCTGCAGGATCAGGTTCCATTATAAGGGTCTGATGTCCCAGCCAGAAGAGTACGCCCATCAATATCAGTGGAACCATCCCGACCTTGCCACAAAGGTTCATGAACTTGCCTTTTGCATCCATCTTTCTGACGACGAGCAGAACAAGAGAGAGCAGCCAGAGATCCTGAATGAACCATAACGGGCCGATGCCGCTGATAGACCATATCAGATATTTTACAGGACCCGGGAGTGCTGCAATACTTTCCGCAGCTGGCCCGCTCATGGTGTTAATCCATCCTATACCGGCACTCAAGAAGAAGAGTCCTATAGTTGATGGAACAAGAAGCTTTCTCGTACGTATCTTGAACCACTCCTTGGCAGACCGTCGCTCCAAAGCATATCGCGCACTAATTCCTGCAAGGATGAACAACATAGGCATAAACCAAGGGTAGAGGATGTACATGACGACATCCTGATACTGAGGACCGTCACCAAAGCCTCCTATTCCTCCGAAAACACCCTTATTGTTATAGAAATAGAACACATGATAAAGAAGCACCAGGAGAACTGTCACCCAGCGCAGATTGTCTATCCAATGTTTTCTCATTTTGTCAGTCCCTCCATGACCTGACCTACAAGGTCCTCGAAAATCTGAGTCTTTACTAGTGCCATTCCGTTATTATCACCAAGCAGAAGTAGAGCATCTCCTGGTTTTATGTCATACTGTTTGCGTGCATCGCGAGGGATCACAATCTGTCCTTTGTCACCAACCTTCACTACTCCGAAGATGTATTTACCGTCTTTTTCTTGCATAAAAGTTAGATTAGTTAGAAATTTCCCACAAATATAACAAATATCACATTAAATCAAGTACTATATGATTAGTTTTACTAAAGGAACAACTTTCTGCGGTAATGTGCAAGCATGCCGAGAAAGGAGGGGACACCTTGACAAAAAAAACACGCATTTCTTTGTCAAGGTAAAATCAGCAAAGCTTTGTCACAAAACGATTTGTCGGTGTAAATTTCAAATATAAGGGTCGTCAGTTACATCAAGTTTCTCGTCACTACTTGAGTATTGCAGATAGCAGATCTGCTTGGCATCGTACTGAACCAGATAAACCTCGCTTGCAGGAGTATCAACGACTTTTGGCATTACCGTCATGCCCGGCCATATCAGGGCATACCGGGTGCCGCACTCCTTTTCTGTGTTACAGAACCTTCTTCAGGCTCCAACTTCCCATCTTGTGACCGTTGTACCCGAACACCCGTTCATCGAACAACTCATATCCACGATTGAGATAGAAGTTCAGATTCTTCTGTGAGTTGGTAAACAACACAACCTGCTTGCCGCCACGTTCGCGGATATAATTCTCATAGTAGTCAATCATTTGAGTCCCAAGTCCGATGTCTACCCGTGCCCGCACCTCATCGTCCGGGAACCAGTTTGTAAAATACTCGTAATCGCTAAAGGCCCGGGCTGCCAGTTCGGCCGCCTGACGGAGTTCTTTGCGATTTAAGGGACCAAATTCAAGGTTCATATGCTTTATATTTAGCGGTGCAAATTTAACTTATTCAACCTGAATTGCAAGATTATAAAAATATGCATTACCAAGGCAGGATACTGATATCTATTCATTGCAGCTTGAGTTGTATTTTCTGCAAAAAAGAGATAATTTTACACCGATAAATCGAAATGCAAGTATTATGAATACAATATGGATAGTGATGCCGATCCTTATTCTGCTGATGTTCCTCCTGGGCATCGACATAAACAGGAAGGCCTTTGCTGATATTGCACATAATCCAAAGGCTGTGCTGCTGGGCTTGACCGGACAGATCATCATTCTTCCGGTCCTCGCTTTTTCGATAGCATGGATTCTTAAACTTCCACCTGTATATTTCATGGGTCTTGTACTTGTGGCATGCTGTCCGGGAGGCAGCTCCTCAAACGTCTTTTCCATGATTGCAAAAGGTGATGTCGCATTATCCGTCACTCTGACGGCATTAAGCAGCGTAATAACTCTTTTCACTCTTCCGGTGATCATGGAGTTCGTCACCAAAGCTGTATCTGATATGTCAGGTGTAAGCATTGAACTGCCTGTGGGAAAGCTTCTTGTACAGAATATCGTATTGATTTTCGTGCCACTTTTTGCCGGAAGCATGTTCAAGCATTACTGCCCGGAAGCTGCAGTCAAGGTCAGCAAGGTCTTGGGCAGGATGGCCTTCCCCGCCCTGATGATTCTTGCTGCGGTATTCTTCCTGCAGTACAAGACAGAGATCGCCGGGAATTTTGCTTCTTTGGGCCTGTCTGCAGCAATGCTTATAGTCGTCGCGATGGCATGCAGCTCGGGCATATCCAGGATTGGCAAATTGAGCGCTTCGGTAAGGCGCACAATAGTAATAGAAGTGGGGATGCAGAATGCAGCACAGGCCATCGCAATAGCTTCTTCTCCTTTCATCTTCAATAGCGGAGAGATGGCTCTTCCGGCTATATGCTACGCTTTGCTGATGAATATTATCCTGCTTACATACATATATGTCATCAAAAGAAAACACCAATAGATATGGCTAAAAAAGAAGGAATCAGAAAACTGTTTGACAATATAGCTCCTGACTATGACAAGTTAAATCATATCCTTTCTCTCAATATAGACAAGGGATGGAGAAAGAAGGCTGTCCGCGAGATCACCGACATGGACAAGCCTATGGAAATACTTGATGTAGCTTGCGGAACGGCAGACTTTACAATCGAGATCGCCCAGAAGGCCGCACCGGGAAGCAAAGTGTCAGGAGTGGACATATCTGAAGGAATGATGGTCATAGGCAGGGAGAAGATAAAGAAAGCCGGTCTCATGGCAGAATTGTCTGTAGCAGATTGTGAAGCACTTCCCTACCCGGATGGCACGTTCGACCGCATTTCGGTAGGATTCGGAGTGCGTAATTTTGAACATCTGGAAATCGGCCTCAATGAAATGTTCAGGGTGCTGGTTCCAGGAGGAAAACTTGTGATTCTCGAATTGTCGGTTCCTTCCAATGCCTTCATACGCTGGTGCTACAAGCTGTATTTCCTGAAGATTCTTCCTGCAATAGGAGGCCTCGTATCAGGAAACCGCAGTGCATATGAGTATCTGCCTGCATCCGTCCTGCGTTTTCCGGCCCCGGATAAGTTCATTGAAATGATGAAGTCCGCAGGCTTCGCAGTCGTGGAACATACTCCGATGACCTTTGGAATCTGTCGTATGTATGTAGGCAAAAAAGCGATGCGATGATAAGACACTGGATAGAAGCCATGAGGCTCAGGACGCTTCCGGTCAGCGTTGCGGGAGTGATTGCCGGAACAGGATGCGCCATTATGACTGACTCATTCAAGGCAATTCCGGCTCTGCTGTGCCTCGCTTTTGCAATACTTGCGCAGATTGCAGCCAATTTCGGCAACGAGTATTATGATTTCAGGAACGGAATCGACAAGAAAGGACGCGCAGGATTCCGCAGAGGAGTGACAGAAGGTGAAATCACTCCAAAGGCAATGAAAGCAGCTACATTCATAACATTGGGAATTGCCGCTGGCGTCGGATGCGCAATGCTGATTTATGGTCCATGGTGGCTCATCATCGCCGGAATTCTGATAATCTGCTTTGCTCTCGCATATAGCGCAGGGCCATATCCTCTGTCACACCATGGATTGGGGGACGTCGCCGTGATAATTTTCTTCGGAATCGTGCCTGTCATACTGACATGGTATCTCCAGACATCATCATGGGACTCTGTATGTCTTGTTTCAGAGACCTCCGTAACTATCGGCCTTCTTGCCGCTAATGTGCTTGTGGTCAACAACTACAGGGATATGGAGGACGATGCTGCTGTCGGCAAACGCACAACTGTGGTAATCTTCGGCCGAAAGGTCATGAGCGTGGCCTACCTGCTATCCGGCCTTATCGGAATGCTTGTCATGACCCCGGTCTGGATCGGTATGCCTGTCTGGGTTCTGGCGGTTCCTCTGATTTATCTGGCCCTACATATAAAGACCTGGTACAACCTCACGCAATCGACCGGATCTGCAATTAACCCGCTTCTGGGCAGAACTGCGATGAACCTGCTGGTTTTCGCACTGCTTTTCGCAGGCTCCTGTCTCTTGAATTAAATGAAATCAGGGACTGATTTCTGCACATATTTGCAAATCCTGTATATTACATGTACTTTTACATCCTGATTTAACATAAACTATGAACTTCACCGGACTTCTTGTGGGACTTGCCACATTTCTTATTATCGGACTATTCCATCCGCTTGTAATAAAAGCCGAATACTACATCGGCATAAAAAGCTGGATTATATTCGCACTTGCAGGAGTACTCTTTGCCATAGCATCCATAATGGTCAGCCATCTGATTTGGTCGACAATTCTCGGAGTTGTTGCATTCTCTTCATTCTGGAGCATACTGGAAGTGATCCACCAACGTGAACGTGTACGCAAAGGCTGGTTCCCGGAAGGACCAGGACATAAGAAATAAATTAAGATTGAACATGAATCTTCACAGACTTATACTTGTCATCATCACATCGATATCGTTTGCAACAATCTCCCATGCTGAAGAGAAGAAAATCATCAAAGGCTTCTCCGGAGGAATGATGGTACATTCAGGATATCAGTACGGCGGCGACAATCCATACGATCTGAATATAAGCAGCCCGACCTTCGGTATCGGTGGTTGTGCTAAAATTCACCTTACAAAGCATTTCAGAGCAGGATTTGAAGGATATTTCTCAACAGCTCCCATCAGCAGGGATGTTCAGAGCGGAAGTCACAACAAACTGTTCTGGACAGGCATTCTGGCAGACTGGTACTGGCAGAAAGGAAAATTCGTTCCATATATTGGCGCAACAGTCGGTGGCGGAATGGAAACAGCCTTCTATATGTTTGAAGGAGATAAGCACGACTGGGAACTTGAGCAGAAATCAGTACTGCACAAGCAACCATTCCTTGCAATAGATCCATATGTCGGAATAGAATACGCGGTAGGCGAAGCGCTCAGGCTGACCCTTAAGGCAGACTGGCTCCTCGCCATTAATTCAGATGGTCTGAACAGACCGATGGGACCACGTATTTACTTCGGATTCATATTCGCCCATTGACGATATCAACACGTTTACGGAAATTTTGAAGTTTCATTAATTTAGTAGCTGAGTTTAACGCCTAGGTAAAAGCAACGGGGTGTAGACGGGCCATATATGTATCCCGAGTCACGGTCAGCTCCCTGATCAAAATCATTCTGGTAAGCATTAAACATATTCTGTACACCGGCATTCAGTTGAAGCTTGACATGGCCGTAAATATTGAAATCATAGGCAGCCTTGATATTCAAATCCATAAAGCCTGGAGTTCGCTCCGTGCGGTTTGCATCAATATAACCGGCATGATGCTCGACAAGCATGCTTCCTGTATATGTACCGCTCAACGACAGCATAAGCTGCTTGATAGGGTTATACGAACTTACGAAATATCCATAAATCCCCGGGGTGCGGAACATCTCTCTGGTCGCTTCAACATCCTCGGCCCATGCATGAGCCTCCTTATATAGGGATCTCTGCAGTGTGAGGCCTGCCTGAAGCTGCCATATGTTCTTATATGCAATCTTTCCTTCCAGATTGCAGCCGAATACACGTGCACCGGACTCGTTACGCCTCTCCTTGATCAGGACACCGTTCTCGACTCCGATTTCGGTGAGTGCGAAGACATCAGACAAATCCGTGTAGAAGCCTTCTGCAAGTATATTTCCCTGCCACTCTCCCCAACTCTCATAGATATCTGCCGAGAGGCTCAGACTCTGTGACTTTTCCACACGAAGATCATCAGCAAGACGGATCATGGAGACGATTCCACCGACATTGTCTATATGCAGGTCTTCGTCAAATGCCTGTGGTGCACGGAAGCCATATGAATAGCTTGCACGAAGATTCACATTCCTGACCGGATTGTAACGCAGATTTGCACGAGGGCTGAAGATGGCTCCTTCTATCAGGTTATGCTTGTCCAGGCGGCCTCCGACAAGGAAACTCCATGTCTCATTTCTCCACTCATTCTGGAAATAAGCGCTGACGATGTGGATTACCTGTTCCGTAACCCTGTCATATCCCCACATATTGTCGTTCATACGGTCTGCATTATACTCCAGTCCTGCAGTAAGGTTGGCAGGCATGAAGAGGCAGTTGTCCATCTTATATACATACTGCGATCCGATTACCCATGTAAGGTCACTGGTCTGACCATATGCATCAGGGTCCTTTCCAGCACCATAGTAGCTGTCACGATTTATATGCTGTACAGAAACAAAAGCATTTACCATGTGCTTCTCGTTCGGTGCATACCAGTCATACTTCAAGCTTCCGGTGTTGATGCTGTGATCAACCTGCTCGGCAATCATCGCCTCATGAGGAGGTAGCTGAAGGTTGTCACCGCCACGGCGGAACTCCTGAAGATGATGATATTCAGCAGTCACCTTGCTGTAGATTCCGGTCTTGAGGTATCCTCTCATGCCAAGGGTCTGGCTGTTCATTCCGGTAAGTTCCGTGAAGCCATCCCCGTCGTGATCATATCCGTCCTTCTGTCTGTTCTGACCGAATACTGCAATACCCATCTTGTTGTCATCGGTAACAAGGGATGCGTTCAGCGAAGTGTTATGGTCGAAGGCTGCACGGCCGTTGATATTGCTGGTGGTATGTGCTATCGATGCCGAGTTGCGTACCGGTTCCCTGGTAATGATGTTGATGGTTCCGGCAACAGCTGATGATCCGAAAAGAGCAGAACCGCCACCACGCATGATCTCCACGCGGTCCACCATATTCGCAGGAAGCTGCTCTATGCCATAAACTCCGGCCAATGAACTGAATATAGGACGCGAATCGATGAGAATCTGGGTATATGTTCCGTCTAGTCCGTTGATACGCACCTGCTGATAACTGCAGTTCTGACAATTGTTCTCGACGCGCACACCTGGCTGGAACATCAGTCCCTGCGACAGCGAAGTCGCATTCACCTTGTCATAGGTGTCCATATTCACGACATTCACCAGTGTCGGCGCCATCATTCTTGTGGTCTCGCTTCTGTTTGCCGACACCACCACTCCGTCAAGCAGTACATTATCCTCTTCGATTTCGAAATTGATCTCGAGAATATCCCCCGGCATCAGGATGACCTCTTTCGAGACAGTCTTATAGCCCATTCCGGAAACCTGCACCACAAAAGAGCCTGACGGCAGGTGCTCCAGATGATAGTGACCGGAATCTCCGGTACTGGTAGCTATGGTTGTTCCCCGGAGTGAGACCAGTACGAATGGCACATGGTCGCCACTCCCCTTCATCAGCACATGTCCATGTATTATGGTTTCGGGATATCTTTCTTCCGCACAGAGATCCTGGGAGAGCATCGCAAGGACAGCACCCAGGAAAAATATACATTTCTTCATTATTATTTGCTTGATTTTCAACAATATAAGACACACCAACGCTCCCGATGAATGAAGCATCAGCTATGCGAGGCAATTCTTCCTCAAGTATATATTATGAAAAACAAGGAGGAGCCCGGAGAGAAAGGACTTCGACAGAAGATATCAGGACAGATGGCGACGCAAGCTCATAATGAAGGGCATTCAGCAAGATTTCCGCAGCAGACGGCAGAACAACTCCATCTACAGCCAGGTCGCGACAGAAATTGCAGATGAGTTCTATACCGATCGTCTCTTCTGCACTGTGCTCATGGTCTTCAGCCGAAACAGGATGAGAGTGGACAACCTTTACACCATCAACGATATGCGTATGAGGCGTCAGGCCGATACATCCTATGTACCAGATAAAGACAAGCGGCAGAAGCGCCGGCTTAAGATATCCCATCAAATTCCTCATAAGCGGGCGCAAAGATAATCCTAATCATATAAACTGCCAACCCCTGTTCTTGACAAAAGTGCATAATGCGGACTTGTTCATGCCCACATGGGCAAGATTCACATCCGGAGCATCTGTTTTTTCTGTTTTTTAATCTTTTTGTCAAATCTTTATTGTTGTTTTTCTTTTTCTTAATGACATGCAGAAATATGAACCTTACTTTTGTGAAAAAAGTCTGATGAATAATTATCATGTATGCATCTCTGGAGATAATGAGATACTATTCCGTAGCGAGGAAGATTATATTCGTGCCTTCAACACATTAGCGATTGCTGTTGCAGAAACAGGCTCACACCTGAATGCTGACTCCATAATGTCAACCCACATGCATATATGTGTAAGGACCGATAACATTCTATCCCTGATCAGGAGATTCTGGAAATCCTATACAAGATATTTCAACAGCAGATACGGGAGAAAAGGGTCATTGGGATCACGGCCATATATTGTCGAGATTGCAGGATTCAACCATTGGCTGACCGCTATATGCTATGTCTTGAGAAATGCAGTCCATCATGGTGTCGCACCTACTCCATTTGCATACCGCCACAGCTCTGCCAATGCAATCTTCCGTAAGGAGACAGGTAAATCGGACGTAACAGGGAATCTGCCTCTTAAATCATATTACAAGTATCTTCCCAAAGGCACAGCATGTCCATCAGGATATATAATGGATTCTTCAGGTCTGATAAAGCGTGAAAGTGTTCTTGACCTTGCAGATATTGAACATATGTTCGGAACCCCTCGATCCTTTCTGTTCTACATGAACAGACTCTCCGGAGAAGAATGGAGACGTGAACAGGAAAAGGACAACAACAGTTCTGCTCCGGTATCATTAGACATGATTGAGCGCAATGCTTCATTTCAGAACCTTTCTGAAATGCTGAATCACGAATACGGAAGATCCAATTATAAAGTTCTGACTGATATCGAACTCTGTTCATTAGTCGATAAGGAGATTCTCCCTTTACGAGGAAAAAGAAGCATTTACGAATTGTCCGTGCATGAAAAGCTGGAACTTCTCAAACAGATATGCACAAAGACACATATTCCGGAATCAAGAGTATGCAGATGTCTGGCAATGTAGAATAATATTTCTTGACAGGGAAAAATTCCTCTGTTTTTCCCTGTCAAGAGCTCAAAACCGACATTATCCATTGATTTTGGCATGTGAGCTCAAAAAATCTGCCTGTTTTTTCCTTTTAAAAGTCGTCAGCATCCCCGATGTCACCATTTTTCCCCAGCCACCTTCTGTTTCTGGTATCAGACGTGTACCCGAAACCATTTTTACAAGGGAAAAGCATCGGCTACAGCTTTATCAGAAGTCATCTTCCTAAAAGAAACAGATATCCCGGACCTAGGAATAGCAGTCCATTCGCAGGTACACAATTTCCAGTCACCGGATTACAGTGAATTAATTTAGCAGATGTCTGGTACTCGTTCAACGGTTTATACGATTTCCGGAAGGAGGGATTCCCATGGAGGCGAGGTTAAGATTTCTTCAAATTTCATTGGCTGAGAACGCCATGCTCTTCCCGAGTTCTGAGTCAGATGGACATTCGGATGAAATCACTTAAGTTAAACATTCTTTTAACAATTATTTAACCTGTTTCCGATTGCAATTGTTTGGCAAAGGTCGTACTTTTGTGCGAATTTTAAACTGAAATTATGGGAATATTACAATTTTTCACACTTTTCGGAGCCATGGGAATGTTCCTTTATGGAATGAACATGATGAGTTCCGGACTTCAGAAAGCTGCAGGTGACAGACTCCGCAGCTTCCTCTCCGCCATGACATCAAATCCGTTAAAGCGTGTAATGACAGGTGTCGGCATCACAGCACTCATCCAGTCATCGTCGGCAACTACCGTAATGGTGGTGAGCTTCGTGAACGCAGGTCTCCTGACCCTCGTACAGGCAATCGGAGTGATCATGGGAGCCAACATCGGTACCACAATCACAGCATGGATGGTCTCCCTCCTCGGATTCAAGGCTGACATCTCGATCCTCGCTGTTCCTCTCATGCTTCTCGGATTCCTGTTCTCAAACTCGAAGAAGAACCAGCATAAGAATATCGGCGAACTCATAGTAGGATTCTCACTTCTTTTCCTCGGTCTTTCATTCATGAAGGAATCGGTTCCTGATCTAAAGCAGACTCCTGAAGTGCTCGAATTCGTAAGACAGTGGGCAGGACACGGATTCTGGTCCGTCCTCATATTCCTCGGTGTAGGAACAATCCTTACCCTGATCCTCCAGTCATCATCAGCTACAATGGCCATCACCCTGATCATGCTCAGCATGGGATGGATACCGTTCCCTATGGCATGTGCGATGGTGCTCGGAGAAAACATCGGTACGACAATCACGGCCAACATCGCAGCTTCAGTCGGTAATCCGTCAGCAAAACGCGCTGCCTTGTCACACACCATCTTCAATGTATTCGGAGTAATCTGGGCACTCATACTATTCCGTCCGTTCCTCGGTCTCGTGGGCAAGATCATTACCCTTTTCGGCCTGCCAGATCCTGCAGCAGAAGGATTTGCAGTAGCCAATCCAGACGGTGCTGACGGCACAGCAGCCCTCTACGGCCTTTCAATGCTCCATACATTGTTCAACACTATCAACACACTCATCCTCGTATGGTTCACAGGCACAATCGCCAAGGTAGTGACAAAGCTTGTCAAGGAGCCGGAAAACAAGGAGGAGAAGGCATTCAGGCTGAAGTATATCGAGGCCGGCCCTCTCGCTACACCTGAACTTGCAACAGAACAGGCAGCCAAGGAAATCATACATTTCGCAAACATTTCAAGGAACGGACTCGGATATGCACGCGCTGCTATCAATGAAACCGACCCGGACAAGTTCGAGGAACTCCGCAAGAAGCTCGTCAAATATGAGGAGATTTCAGACAGGATCGAATATGAGATCGCGACATTCCTCAATGCCCTTTCCGAAGGCGAAATCAGCGAACACACATCATACATGGTGAAGGCGATGTACAAGATCATCGGAGAACTCGAGTCTCTCGGAGATTCAGGAGAAAGCATCAGCAGAATCCTCTCACGCAGGAACATCCACAACAAGACCTTCGATCAGGAGACTGTAAAGAAGCTCAATGCAATGGTGGATCTTGTAGAGCATGCATATGATGTCATGATTGAAAATCTCAACATGGCGGAGAAAGGCACACTCGGAGAGATTGCCAACGCATATGCTGCAGAAGAGCGCATAAACCAGCTTCGCGACAACCTCCGCGACGAAGAGATCAACAATCTCGAGAACAACCGCAAAAACTATCAGACCAGCGTATATTTCATGGATATAGTCTCTGAACTTGAGCACATGGGAGACTTCATGATCAATATCTCGCAGACATTATACAAATACAAGGTTAAAGTTTCTTAATTCAATATATCATGGCAAGAAAGAAGCAGGATATAATTCTGGAAAATGTGGTGATCGAAGCTGTTGCCGCAGAAGGAAAGGCATTGGCAAGGATAGACGGAACAGTACTGTTCGTGCAGTTCGCTGTACCTGGCGACATCGTGGACGTAAAGGTTACCAAGAAGAAGAAGAATTATATGGAAGGATTCATCCTCCGTATGGTAAAGCCGTCAGAGCATCGTCTCGAGCCTTTCTGCAAGCATTTCGGTATATGCGGAGGCTGCAAATGGCAGCCACTCCCCTATGAAATGCAGCTCCAGGCAAAGCAGCAGCAGGTATATGACCAGCTTGTGCGCATCGGTCATCTGGATGTTCCGGAGATTACTCCGATCGTACCGTCAGACGAGACTACTTATTACCGCAACAAACTGGAATTCACCTTCTCACAGAGGAGATGGATCTTCGATAACGAGAATGCGGAATCTCTGTCGGAGCAGGAGAAGTATGGACTCGGATTCCATGTGGGCCGCTTTTTTGACAAGGTACTCGACATCGATCACTGCTACCTGCAGCCGGAGCCTTCAAACGAGATAAGACTGTTCATCAGACAGTATGCCCTTGACAAGGGACTTACATTCTTCAACATCAGAGATCATGTCGGTTTCCTCCGCAACATGTTCATACGTACCACAGAGGCAGGAAATGTAATGCTCATCATCTGCTTCTACCATGAGGATGCAGAAGCCCGTACAGCCCTTCTTGATGCCGTGGCAGAGAAGTTCCCTCAGATCACTTCTCTCTATTATGTGATCAACGGTAAGGCCAATGACTCGATTTCCGATCAGGAATGCATACTCTACAAGGGCGAAGACGCCATCTACGAGTATATGGAAGGCCTCAAGTTCAAGATCGGTCCTAAATCCTTCTACCAGACCAACACCAAGCAGGCATACAAGCTTTACAGCGTAGCACGCGAATATGCGGCTCTGACTGGATCAGAGGTAGTTTACGACCTTTATACCGGTACAGGAACAATCGCACAGTTCGTGTCACGCCAGGCTTCCAAGGTCATCGGTATCGAATATGTGCCGGAGGCGATAGCTGATGCAAAGATAAATGCGGAAAACAACGGCATCACCAACTGCGACTTCTTCGCAGGAGACATGAAGGACATCCTCACAGATGCATTTGTTGAAGAGCACGGAAGACCCGATGTGATCATCCTTGACCCGCCAAGAGCAGGAATCCACCCGGATGTGGCCCAGGTTATCCTCAATGCGGCACCGGACAGAATGGTCTATGTAAGCTGCAACCCGGCTTCACAGGCCCGTGACCTTGAGATACTCTGCAAGGACTATGTAATTACAGCCGTGCGTCCAGTAGACATGTTCCCTCACACTCATCATGTGGAGAATGTAGTTGCGCTTAAACGCCGATAGATCAGACAATTTCGCAATAGAGGCGGCCCTGCTCGGAATTGACGACAACAAGTCTCTGTCCTTTGGCAGCATAACCGCCGAATTTCAATACAGCTTCATATATGCGTCCGTCAGCGGTCATTACCTTGCCGCTCGGGCGCATATCTGTAAATACGACCACCTCCTGTCCCTCAAGCGACTCCAGGCCGGAAACCACACCTGTAAATCCTTCCTCGGCCTTCATCTCCTGCCGAAGGGCAATATGGTCGAACGATCTTGTGGTATAGAGTTTCCTCACCAGCCATACGGAACCGAATACGGCAACTACAGCTGAAAGCAGGACCTGCGCCACAGGCTGGAGGATCGGCTGTATATTGAATGTACCATCCCAACGGAAAAGCTCTGCATTGTCTACCATGGCAAAAGCCAATGATACAACGACAGCTATGATTCCGGATATTCCGCATACTCCGAAGCCAGGGATGACAAACATCTCAAGACATATCAATACAAGTCCGACAAAGAAAAGGATGATCTCCCAGTATGAGACAAGATGTCCGAGATATGCCGGAGCAAAATAAAGCAGTGCACCGACAACAGCCGTAAGTAGCGGAAGTCCGATGCCCGGAGTACGGATCTCAACAAAGATTCCTCCTATGATCATCATCATGAAGATAGACTGAAGAAGCGGATTCAGAAGAATCTGTATCAGCTTGTCAAGCCAAGTCATATCATCTTCCATATTCTTGATTATAAACTGCTTACCACGCGCTACCTGCTCCGCAACTTCATATTCCGTCTCACATATTCCCTCACAATATCCGGCTGCTGTAGCCTCTGCCGGCGTCAGGCTCAGAACGTTGGCGGTATCTGTCATGGATTCAGCGATTACGGGATCGCGACCGGTAGCTTGCGCCGTAGCCCTCATCATTCCCCTCATGAATGACTGATATTTGTCGGGCATTACATCTCCCGTCTGATTCACCACTGTGGCAGCTCCGATGGAACTTCCCGTCTTCATATATATGGAATCGCATGCAATGCTTATCAAAGCTCCAGCAGAAGCCGCCTGCATGTTGACATACGCTATGACAGGTTTCTCATATCTCAATACCGCTGACCTTATGCTGTCAGCAGCATTCAGGGCTCCGCCATAAGTGTCAAGGTCGATTATCACATAATCCGCTTCAGCCTCTCTTGCCTTCTCAAGACCGAGAGTAACCAGTCTCTGGGATGACAGATCGATATCCTGATCCACCCTGATGCGATAAAAGACAGTAAGGGAATCAGAGCAGAATGCAGATATGGATATCATCAGGGCAAAAACAAATGCAATAAACTTCTTCATGGTAGCTGAATTTATATGATGGGCATACAAATATAATTAATTTGAGATATTTTTAATAACTTTGTATGATTGTCCGGATTTAAAAACACAAAACATATGGCACTACAGATCTTAATTCTCGTCGGAGGCCTGGCCCTGATTCTTTTCGGAGCCAACTGGCTTGTCGACGGTTCATCAAGCATTGCAAAGAAATTCGGCTTGAGCGAATTCGTGATAGGCCTCACCATAGTGGGCATCGGCACCTCGACTCCTGAAATGGTCGTCAGCTTCATGTCAGCATTCCAGGGCAAGGCAGACATGGCAATCGGAAACATTGTAGGATCGAACATATTCAATGTTCTCATGATTCTTGGAGTGACAGCCCTGATCTCACCACTGGCCATCACGAAAACTAATCTTCGCAGGGACATACCTCTGAACATCCTGGTAACGGTTCTCCTTATCGTTCTCGGCATGAACTTCACCATTTTCGGAAAGGGCAATGACCTTCTATGCCGCATAGACGGCCTTATTCTGCTGGCCATCTTCGCATGGTATCTCTGGAAATCATTTAAATCAGACAATGGTGATACCCGGGAAGAAGGTGAAGGCATCAAGACCTACAAGACATTGACTTCAGTCATACTCATCATTGCCGGTCTTGCCGGGCTGGTCATAGGAGGAAGGCTCTTTGTGGATTCGGCGACGCAGCTCGCAAAGATGTTCGGCGTGTCAGACAAATTCATTGCCATCACAATCATGGCTGCCGGAACCTCAATGCCGGAACTTGCCACATGTGTAGTTGCAGCACTCAAGGGCAGAGGACAGCTCGCACTTGGAAATGTATTGGGTTCGAACATCTCAAACATACTTCTCATTCTTGGCGGTGCTGCAGTAATCAGTCCGTTGTCATTCGGATCCATGACTTATGTTGACCTTGGCGTAGTCCTCGTGGCAGCAGTGCTCATTTTCCTCAGCGCCTACTGCTTCAAGAAAAAAGAACTCGACCGCATCGAAGCATCGATCTTCATCATCCTTGAGATATGCTATATGTGGTACCTGATTACCCACCTATAGCAGGGTCTTCTTGCCTTGAAAAGGGGCATAAATACACTTAACAAAAATGTTATCACTATAAACATTTTTGTTTTACAGTATCTTTTACAAGCATTTATATAGTTTTGGATTTATATGTACAATTTGCTGCAGACACAACCCGTTGACTCGATCAACATACAGGAACAGCTGGCATTTGTGGCTGAAAAACTTTCCACAACCCCTGTCACAACTCTTTTTGAGGAGTTTGTCGACATGGCTGTATCCTTTGGCCTGAAGCTTCTGACCGCGATAGTCATCTATATTGTCGGAGCATGGGTTATCAGAAAGACAAAGACGGTAGTCACTAAAATATTCGAGAGAAAGAAGACAGACGCCGCCATCGCATCGTTCATACAGAGCATCATCACCATCTCAATGATGGTCGTACTTGTAATCATCACCATCGGTGCTGTCGGAATCGACACCACTTCACTTGCTGCCCTGCTTGCCGGAGGAGGTATGGCAATAGGTATGGCACTTAACGGAACCGTCCAGAATTTCGCAGGCGGCATAATGATAATCGCATTCAAGCCATTCAAGGCCGGAGATTACATAGAAGCACTCGGATATGAAGGTACTGTAAGCGAGGTGAATATTGTCAGCACGAAGCTCACGACTACAGACAACAAGATCATTATCCTTCCTAACGGTGCATTGTCCAACGGCTCGATCAGAAACTTTTCAGAGCGCAAGCTCCGTCGCGTAGAATGGACAGTATGTGTCGAGTATGGCTCTTCCGCAGATGTCACCAAGGAACTGCTCATGTCACTCATGAAGAATGACCCGCGAATACTCACCAATGCTGATGCCCCGGCAGATCCGTTCGTCGCATTGAGCGAACTTGCAGACAGCAGCGTGAACTTCATTATGCGCGCATGGGTATGTTCAGGAGATTACTGGAGCGTGAAGTTCGAGATGAACGAGAAGATATATGCGCAGCTTCCTGAAAAAGGAATCAATTTCCCGTTCCCACAGATGGATGTGCATGTCCACAAGGACTGATCCAACAGACAGGAATAAATAACAACCGCCCGGAAACTGCTTCAAGTCCGGGCGGTTATTATTTTGTAATTCAAGATGTTAGAGAAGAACTTCTCCTGTCTCTTTTTCTTTTGCAAGAACCTCTTTTGAAACAACCGGATTAGCATATATCTCAAGGAATACCTTGCGAAGCTCATCCCTGTCAAGCTCTGGCTCTACAGTAGCTAACTGATGCTCCATATATGCAACGAACTTCTCGACATCAGCCTGCTCATACTTGTCTGAATATCTGGTACTCTGATTAAGTATGTCGTATGCCACATAATTGTTCTTCCACAATCTGTATCCTTCGACCACGCGGATGTCGACAGCGTGTCTGATAAGCTGATAACGGTCATTCTTGTCGCAGAGGGCAGCCTGCGCGATCTCCTCGCTTGTAAGAGGCTTTCCGATATTAAGGTGAATGTTTCCTTTAGGCTGCATGAGACCAACCATGATGCTGTTGAGGTCTTCGCCTTCTGCCTTGACATATTTCTTCTGACGCGAGATGACGATTTCTCTGGCTTTCAGGATGTCACATGGCTCGATCTCATAGGAAATACTCATAGGAATGATATTCAGCTCCTCGAAATTCTGCTTGAAGTCAGCCTTTCCGCTCATATCAAGCATCTTCAAAAGGCCCTGCTCTGTAACATCATAGCCATTCTTGGTTCTTCCCTGCCTCTGGGCGAGCCAGATCGAACTTCTCTGCTCTGTTATGTTAAGCCTTATATATTTCGAAAGCATCTGCGAAGAAAGATAGAGCTCTCTCGCGGAAATACCTCGCACTACCTTGATCATTCTGTTGGAACGGATCAGATATTCGATAGCCTTGTTGGTGATCAAGTTGTCACCGACAGCGATTTCAGTCATAGGTATACCGTTGGTATACAATACAAGCTGTGTGATTGCCGGATCAAGAATGATGTCTCGATGATTTGAAAGAGCAAGGAACTTCTTGTCAGGATCGATATTTGAAATTCCGTCATATGAGAAGTTGTGCGCTGTATGCTCGATCACCCAACGGACAAGCTTCTGCATCACAAGAACCTGGAATTCATCTATTGTCTTTATGCTCTTGAGGATATTCTTCAGGTACTCTGGCGACTCATCCGGAAAGAAATGCTGGGATGCACCTATCACCAAAGGATAATCCGCAAGCTTGCTCAACGCCTCTGCCGCCTCGGCATCAGTATAAGGACTGATGCTCTGAAATTCTGATAAATCAACCATACGTTCAGGTATATACATTAGTTCAATCTGCAAATTTAAAATCTTTTTGCAAAATAGCAAGCATCAGCCCACCCTTTTGTCCCGGTTCAGGCCTGCCTTCTGAAAAGAACAGAACTGTCTCCGTAACTCAAGAAGCGGAAATCATGTTGCAGAGCAAAATCATAAATTTTCTTCCAGTCACCGCCCACAAAAGCAGAAATAAGCAGCAGAAGGGTACTTTGAGGCTGATGGAAGTTAGTCACAAGCACATCGACAATGCGGAAACGGAACCCCGGCACTATTATTATCCTCGTGCCGGACTTCAGTTCTGTCAGTCCTTTAGCCCTCATATAATCCGCTATTGCGTTCAGCGCTTCTTCTGTCGAATATGGATATTCCCTCTCATAAGGAGCCCATTGACATACATCTGAAGGTCTTCCTTCCTCTATGCAGCTTACACCTATATAATATAAGGACTCAAGGGTCCTGACCGAGGTTGTGCCCACGGCTGCTGTCTTCCCCTTACATGCAATAAGCTTCTCCAGAAGTTCAAGGGTCACCACGAAAGGCTCCCTGTGCATGGCATGTTCTGAAACAAGAGAACTCTTTACAGGCAGGAAAGTACCAGCTCCGACATGAAGACACACTGTTTCTGTCTCAATATTGCGTGCCTTTATCCTTTCCAGCACCCTTTCTGTAAAATGAAGTCCTGCAGTAGGGGCGGCTACAGATCCTCTGAACCTTGCATAGAGTGTCTGATAACGTTCCAGATCGACAGCTTCCGTGTCTCTGTTGAGATACGGAGGTATAGGAATGGATCCGCAGACCTCCAATACCTTCGAGAAAGGAGCCCCGTCAGACCAAGTGAATTCTACAATTGAGGTCTCTCCGCATCTCTCGACAAGAGAAGCACGAAGATCCATGGACTTTATTTCCTGCGAATCATAAGGATTGTACAAATGCAGGACATCATTCTTCCAGCGCTTGACATTACCGACAATGCACTTCCATCTGCATGAACCGACAGCTGCGAACATGCTGACATATTCTTCTGGCATTACTGGCTCAAGACAGAAGATTTCTATATGCGCGCCTGTTTCACGCTGAAAATGCAGACGGGCAGGAACTACCTTTGTATCATTGAAGATCATAAGCGAGCCTTCCGGCAGATAATCGGGGAGTTCAGCAAACTTATGCTCGGTTACTGTTCCATCCGAATATCGGAGAAGTCTGGATGCATCTCGTTCTCCTAAAGGATATTTTGCAATCCTTTCATCAGGTAAATCATAATTATAATCTTCGATTCTTATTACTGGTATCATCTGACAATGTTTTATCCTGCAAAAATACATAAAAGAAGGGAAAATACTAAATTGTCAGAGGTAGCGTTTATAATCAAGATATCATCAATACTTAATGAGAATTGTATACAGCTGATATATCCGACAATTCGTCGGAAATACTTTATTCTCGCCCGATTTACAAAAGTAAATACAAATTGCGGTTACATTTTAAAATCATGGTATTCATATTTGTAAATATAGTGTAACCTTGCTATTATCGTATGTCTTATTTTGTAATCAGTTGCAAATGTGATATAATTTTTTCTTATAGTGTATTTAATGGGTATCATATTTAGTTGATTCTCTGCTATTTATGTAGTTTATATTATAGTAATTAATAAGGTAAATTGTGTCAATAAGGCAGAAAACATAGAAAATAGCTGTCATTTGGCTTCAAAAGTACTTGTTATCTATTATCATATCCATATATATCAGATATTTAGATATTGCTATATAAAGTATAGTATAATGTTATTTCAAGTCTATACCTCTCCCTATTTACATATGTATACTGTAAATTTACTTTCATTTTCAAAATATTATTATTACATTTGTGACATAATTGTATACAACGATGAATACGAGACTTAAACAATTCCTTGCTGCTGAAAATATCACGCAGGCACACTTTGCAGACACTATCAATGTTGTGCGTGCGAGCGTTTCGCATGTACTGTCTGGAAGAAACAATCCGAGCTTTGATTTTGTCAAGGCAATGATGATCCACTACCCTGACCTTAATATCGAATGGCTCATGTTCGGCAAAGGAAAGATGTACAAGGAAAAGACTGCGGCAGAAATCCCTCTCCCCGATCCATCTCCTGCATGTGATCAGCTTTTCCCAGATATCGAGACGGAAGTGCCTTCAGGAGTCTCGAATCCCGTACAGGAAATAAAAGACGAGCGGAATTTTGAACCCACAACAGTACTCAACACTTTAGGTAACACTATGCAAAGTGCTGAAAAACAGAGGAAAGTATCTAAAATACTGATACTTTTTGATGATGGTACATATCAAGAAATGTAAGAAAGTGCTGCTTCCAAGCAGTACTTTTTGTATATTTGTATGATTAAACCCTATTAATATGTACAAGCATCTTATCAGACCTATACTTTTCAGGTTCAACCCTGAAACTGCACACAATCTCACTTTCTCCGGACTGTCATTCATCAGGCACATTCCGTTTGCAAAGTCAATTGTCCGTTCTATATACAAAAAAGCCACTCCAAAGCTTGAGAGAGAGGTTTTCGGCATTAAGTTCCCGAATCCGGTCGGTCTGGCAGGAGGTCTTGACAAGAATGGAGAATACTATAACGATATGGCAAATTTCGGCTTCGGTTTCGTCGAGATCGGATCCCTTACCCCTCTTCCGCAGGATGGTAATGCAAAGCCGAGATGCTTCAGAGTCCCTGGCGACAAGGCCATCATAAACCGTTTCGGCATCAATAACAAGGGTGTGCTCAACGCTGTGGAGCATCTCAAGAAAAACCGTCCGGAGGTTATAGTAGCGGCAAATATCTCGAAGAATACAACCAGCATAAACGAAGACGCAGCAAAGGATTATGAGAAGGGATTCGGCCTGCTTTATGACTTCGTGGACATGTTCGTAATCAATATTTCATGTCCTAATGTAGTGGGACTCACTGCGTTGCAGGACATTTCATTCCTTTCGGAAATCGTCGACAAACTCCTTGACCTGAGGATGTACTACGATAACTATCGTCCGATTCTCCTCAAGGTTTCCCCAGATCTTTCCCACCAGCAGCTTGACGAGATCATCGACTACTGTCTCCGTTCAGGAATCGACGGTATCGTGGCCGGCAATACGACAAGAAGCAGAGACGGCCTTACCAGCATCTCAAAGGAAAAGATCGAGGAAATCGGCAATGGAGGAATGTCAGGAGCACCTTTATACAAAAAGAATCTCGAGCTCGTGAAATATGTTCATGCAAGGTCAGAAGGCAAGCTACCTATCATCGGAGTCGGCGGAATCATGTCGCCTGAACAGGCAAAGGAAATGCTTGACGCAGGAGCTTCGCTCATAGAGATCTATTCGGGATTCATCTATGAAGGACCTGCCCTTATCAAGAACATCAACAAATATCTGGAAACCCATTAAAATGACGCAGGCTTCGATTTGCACCATTGGAGACGAAATCCTGATAGGACAGATAGTCGACACGAATTCATCACATATCTCCCAGTCTCTCAACACTTTGGGAATCCGGGTGACAAGAATGCTCTCTATCGGTGACGAGCATGATGTGATTGTGGATTCGCTTACAGGAGAGCTTGAAAAGAACGATATCGTGATCGTTACAGGAGGGCTCGGACCGACAAAAGACGACATAACAAAAGACGCACTTGCCCGTCTGTCCGGAACTTCAAAGTTCAAGACAGATGAAAGACAGCTTGAAATAATACACAGGATATTGAGTGCAAGAGGACTCGATGTACTTGACATCAATATCGCCCAGGCATCGGTTCCTGACACATGCGATGTGATTCCGAACAGGCTCGGCACTGCACCTGTCATGGTTTTCCGCTTTCCGGAGGAAAGATTCGGCCACAAGGCCACTCTATATTCCCTGCCAGGCGTGCCATTCGAAGCTCTGGGAGCCCTTCCTGACATACTTGAAGACATCAGGAAGCATAATTCCATATCCGACATACATCATCAGACCATAATGACCTTCGGCATAGCGGAATCCGCACTGGCGAAGCTCATAGAAGGATGGGAAGACAGCCTTCCTGCTGACATGCATCTTGCATATCTGCCGAATCAGCTCACAGGGGTAAGATTGAGACTCTCTATATATGGAGGAATAAAGGAGGAAGAAGAAGCAAGAATAAAGGCTGAATTCGACAAACTGGGACCTGTTCTCGGGGACTATCTCTATTCGGATCATGATGATACTCTTCAGGAATGCGTAGGCAGACTGCTTGCCGGTTCCGGAAAGACATTGTCTGCAGCAGAATCATGTACTGGCGGATTGATTTCATCCCTGATGACTTCGATTCCCGGATCGTCAGAATATTATCTCGGCTCCGTGACCTCATATGCAAACAGTGTCAAGACAAACGTACTTGGAGTCGACGAAGATATCATAGCCAGACATGGGGCGGTAAGCAGCGAATGCGTGGCCGCCATGGCTGAAGGAGTGAGGAGACTCACCGGAAGCGACTATTCCGTAGCAACATCCGGCATTGCAGGACCTGGAGGAGGCAGCGCAGAAAAACCGGTCGGCCTTGTATGGATTGGAGTGAGTTCTGCCAAAGGTACTGAAACCTTCAGCATGATCTTCAAAGGAGACAGAAAGCGTAATATCGAGCGTTTTGCAGCTAATGCACTGAATAAACTGAGAGTTATACTTGTTAACGAGGTAACACATTAAAACACATCATATAAAACATTTTTGTTTATGATTTAAACATTTTTGTTACATCAAATCTGTAAACAATAAGAACCTCTTATATAAAGCCCTGAAGCACTGATAACCAATCACTTAAACACGAGGAAAGATACATGAGCCTAGCGCACGCCAAATACGAGAAAAAACAGAAAAGGATAAGGATAAACGGCATCTTCTATGCCATAATCTCATCTGCATCCTTCGGTTTTTCCCCTTTGTTCAGCCTCAGTCTGATAGCTGCTGGACTGTCAAATTTTGACGTGCTTTCATATAGATGGGGAGTAGCGGCTGCAGCCCTGATGATATATGCTGCATGCAAGAAAAAGAGTCTGCGCCTATCCTCATTCGACGAAGCGTGGAAGATAATTCTCCTCAGCGCATTAAGGGCAATCACTTCCGTGACACTCCTTATCGGTTATGCAAACATTGCAAGCGGCGTGGCTTCTACAATCAATTTCATGTATCCCGCGATTGTTGCATTCTGCATGATGTTCTTCTTCGGAGAACACAAATCCCCGGTGACTATCGGATGCATAGCACTATCTATATTGGGAGTCTATCTGCTCGCCTCCGGTGACGGACTTGCAATAGAAGGAGGAGACACCACCATAGGTCTCACCTGTTCGATCATATCAGCCTTCGCATTTGCAGCATACTATATTTTCATGAAGCGTCTGAAGGCAGACAAGATAGAAGCCGTCAAGTTCACGACATGGCTCATGCTCCTGAGTACCGTATATTTCCTTGCATGCGGATTTATCTTCGACGGAAAAATAACGCTTGTGACAGGAACAAAGGAATGGATGAATATTGCCGGACTCGGACTTTGGGCGACAATGGTATCGAACTTCACCGGCGTGAAGGCTGTAAGAAGGATCGGACCGACATTCACATCCATCCTTGGCGCATTGCAGCCGCTGACAGCAGTGATACTCGGAATACTTTTCCTCAATGAGCATCCGAGTCTGAAGACATTTGCGGGCATATCGATCATCCTGATAACCGTGACCATGATCGTCGCCCACAAACGCAAGAAATAGCCAGATCAGGCACCCAGGACACGCAGGAAGTTGGTTCCGGCAATCTTTTCTATATCTGATTCGGAATATCCTCTGTATCGAAGCTCATCAAAGAGGACAGGCATCATGGAAATGTCCTCGAGCCCACTTGGAGTCACCTCAATTCCGTCAAAGTCAGATCCCAGTCCCACATGGTCAGTCCCCACAAGGCTTACAGCATGATCGATGTGATCAGCAATACGTTTGTACGACGGACGAGGCAATGCCATAAGCTCATCCTGCACAGCATTCCATGCAGCCCTCTTGACAGGATCAGAAGGATCCTTTATGAATTCTGACTCTATAGCTTCTCCCCTTTCCATAATACCTGATTCCGCCAGAATGCTGCCGAATCCATTGTCAAGAAAGAGAGGATAGAAATTAATCTGAATCACTCCCCCTGTACGGGCAATCCGTACAATCATTTCATCGGTCATATTGCGCGGATGATTTGCCAGAGCCCTGCAGCAAGAATGCGTAGCTACGACCGGTTTTGTCGAAAGGCCGACCACATCATAGAAAGTCTCGTCAGATACATGGGAAACATCGACAAGCATTCCCAGACGGTTCATTTCTGCAACAACCTCCCGTCCGAACGGACTCAATCCATGCCATGTCTTGTTTGCAGATGCGCATGAATCGCATATCTGATTGTCCGCACTGTGGCAAAGCGTCATATAGCGCACGCCTGCATCATACCAGCGCGCAAGCTCTCCAAGGTCATTTCCTATAGGAGATCCGTTCTCCAATCCCAAGAAGACAGAGAACCTTCCGGCTTTCTTGTTTTCCAAAGCCTGCATTGCGGAAACAGTAAGGACAGCCTTGTCATTCAGGCAACGGCTTACACCATCCAGCAAGGCAAGTGCATGAGAAGATGCTGCTGCAGAATCAAGGGATGCCGGGATATACAATGCGAAAAAAGCGCCGTCGACTCCCCCTCTTGCGAGCTTAGGAAAATCGACGTGCGCATGATCGTTATCCAGAGACATATCCCTGAGCCTTAAAATCTGCGAAGGTGTATCACAGTGAGAATCAAGGACAAACATATAGATTACTTTCTCTTTGGATCGTTGGCCTTGATCAGTGTAGAGTTGACAACCCTTACGATATCCAGCACAGGAGTCTGGGTGAAAGTCATCATAGCGCCTCCGGTAAGGTTTACCTGGATCTTGTCAGACACATTCATATAACACTTTGATGATCCGGTCTGTTCGACAGAAGCTTCCACGACATTAAGAGTCTCGGCCTGAACAGTAGAGGTACCTGCAGCCTTGAGATTGACAGTCTGCGCATTTCCGATACAGATTATGTCTGCGCTTGAAGCTACTGAAAGGTCAAGTCTCGGTACATCCATAGTAGTCCTTATCTGTGCACTTCCTGCTGCATCGATGAACATTTCGCTGCCACCGGTCTGATTGACTATCACTTCTGCATTATTACCGACCATCAAAGAGAGCTTATCAGTAACTGAAACGTTCAGATTTGCATACGCAGACTTTGTCAGTGCAATGTCCGCTGCAGCACACTTAAGGTTGAGTTTCTCGATTCGGGCATCATCATTCAGTTTCAGACCAAATGTCTCAATCCTTATTGTATCAGACTGCACAAGAACAGTCTTGCCATTGAGAGTCAGTGAATTGATTGTCGGTGCATATACTTCCGCTTCAAGAGCGGCAGCCAACAATTCCTTGCCTCTCATACGCTTCTTCAGATCCGGAGAAAAAGACTTCTTGTCAAGCATGATGTACAGTCCGCCTTCCTTGACATATGAGACAACATGAGAAGCGATCCTCTCATCCGCCTTTATCCTTACAGCATATCGATCGGAAGCTATAAGTCTTACGGTAAAATGCTCCGATACTTCCACAGATGCAAAGCCTTCGTAACTGAGGTTCTGCTCAACCTGTGACTGCGCTGATGCACATATAACTGAAATCAATGCTATCAGGCAGATCAGTAATATCTTCTTCATATGATTCTATACTTTAAATCTTACTTATTAATTCGCTGTCTTACAGCCTCATACATCAACACAGCCGATGCAACAGAGACATTGAGGGAAGTGATTTCACCAGCCATAGGAATAGCGGCCTTATCATCTGCCAGCTCAAGCATTGTCTGTGAGATTCCCTTTCCTTCAGACCCCATTATGATGGCACATGGTCCTGTCATATCCACATCATATATGAGGTTGTCTGTCTTTTCCGTAGCGGCTACAAGTCTGAATCCGCTCTGCTTCAGGTAATATGCAGCAACACGAAGATTAGCCACCTTGCATGTGTCTATCCTCAAAAGCGCACCGGCAGAAGCCTTGACAGCATCTGCATTAATAGCTGCACCTCCCTTTGCCGGCACGATAATACCGTTTCCGCCAGCACATTCAAGGCTTCGTGCGATAGCACCAAGGTTACGTACATCACTGACTCCGTCAAGAATAACAAGAAGAGGATTGTCTGTGCGAGCAAGAGCATTATTCACAAGCTGCTCTATATCAACATAATCTATCTGCGATATATATGCAAGCACACCCTGATGAGAGCCTTTCACCGCCCTGTTCAACCTTTCGCCAGGAACAAACTGGAAAGGTATCTCATTGACCTTCAACAGCTCCATGAGCTCCCTGAACTGCTGTCCCTCAAGCCCCTGCTTAAGCAGGACCTTTTCAAACTTCTTTCCTGCCCTGACCGCTTCCAATACCGGATGCATGCCGAACAGATACTGCATTTTCTTCTCTTCCATATGTGAAAATATTTAGCTTCTAAAATAATATTCTACCCAAGTGATTCATTCAGTTTCTCCCACTCCTCCATCTTGAAATCAAGTTCCCTCTTGTTTTCGAGATATGCCCTCGTGAGTTCCATTATGTCATCATCAGGACCCGGATCAGTAAGCTTGGCCTCAATCTCTGCCATCTTGGTCTCAATCTGCTCTATTCCCTTCTCCAAGAATGAAATACGGTTCCTTACCTTCTTTTCTTCTTTAGATACATATTTCTTCGTCTGATACTCCTGTCGCGCCTCTTCCTTCTTCTGCACCACCTCTACGGGCTTCTCTTCCACTGCAGGCTTATAGTGACGCTCAAGTTCATTCAGAGCCTCGATCTTCCTTCTCTCAAGGAATTCCTGAACACCACCCAGATGTTCCTTCACCTTTCCGTCTCTGAACTCGTAAAGCTTGTCGACAAGTCCGTCAAGAAAATCTCGGTCATGAGAAACTATGATGAGAGTGCCGTCATAAGCCTTCAGCGCCTGCTTGAGAATATCCTTTGAACGGATATCCATATGGTTGGTAGGCTCGTCAAGGGCAAGGAGATTGTATGGCTTGAGAATGAGCTTCGCCATTGCAAGCCTCGCCCTTTCTCCACCGCTGAGCACTGCCACCTTCTTGTCGATATCCTCTCCCTTGAAAAGGAAGGCTCCGAGAATATCCCTGAGCTTAAGACGGATATCACCGACAGCTATGCGGTCCAAGGTACCGAATACGGTATCTTCCTTGTCCAATATATCTTCCTGATTCTGAGCATAATATCCGATATTGACATTATGTCCGACCTTGGATTCTCCATCCATCGGGTCAAGCTCGTTCATGATCACACGCATAAGAGTGGTCTTTCCCTCTCCGTTCCTTCCCACGAGAGCCACCTTCTCACCTCTTCTGACTTCGATCTGCGCATCCTCGAATACGACCTTCGTTCCGTATCCTACCTTCATGTCCACTGACTTGTAGGCAATATCTCCGGAGCGCGGAGCAGGCGGGAACTTCACAGACAATGCGGACCTGTCTTCGATATCGATTTCTATCCTCTCAAGCTTCTCCAGCTGCTTTACACGTGACTGGACCTGATTAGACTTCGTAGGCTTGTACCTGAACCTCTCGATAAACTCCTCTGTCTTCTCTATCATCCTCTGCTGATTTTCATAAGCAGCCTGCTGCTGCGCCAGCCTTTCTTTACGGAGTTCCAGATACTTGCTGTATGGCACCTTGTAGTCATGAATCCTTCCGACCATGATCTCAACGGTCCTGTTTGTCACATTGTCAAGGAACTTACGGTCATGGGAGATCAGCACCAGAGATCCCTTGTAATCCTTCAGATAATCCTCAAGCCACTCTATGGACTCGATATCAAGATGGTTGGTAGGCTCGTCAAGCAGAAGGACATCCGGCTTCGAGAGAAGTATCTTTGCCAGTTCGATACGCATGTTCCATCCCTGGCTGAATGTCTCGGTCGGCCTCGACAACTCTTCATATTTGAATCCCAGACCTATCAGTGTCTTCTCCGCCATCACCTGCGGATTGTCCGACCTTGTGTAGGACAGGCGGTCATTCACCTCATTCATCCTTACAATAAGATCATGATATGACTGTGACTCATAGTCCTCTCTTTCGGACAGTTCCAATGTGATCTTTTCGAGTTCGGCCTCAAGGTCGAACATCTCAGCAAATGCAGTCATGGCCTCATCGATTACGCTTCTGCCACGATGATGCTCCATGATCTGCGGAAGATAACCGATCTTCACACCGCTGGGAACAGCCACTTTACCGCTTGTCGGGGACTGAAATCCGCATATAAGCTTCAGGATGGTGGATTTTCCGGCTCCGTTCTTACCCACAAGGCCGATCTTGTCATTCTCGCTGATATGAAAGTTGATCTCATTCAGCAAGGTAAAGCCTCCGTAAGCAACAGTAAGATTATTGATGGATATCATAAACTATCATTCTTTAATATTTTGTTCTCACCCTTGCATATCAAAATGCTGAACTCAAAGAGCAGGTAAAGAGGGACAGTGCACACGAGCAGCGAAAAAGGATCTCCGGAAGGCGTTATCAATGCAGCCAGGATCACCACTATGCAGACAGCGTGTCTTCTATATGTACGCAGGGTCTCCTTCGAAATGATTCCCAATGCCGAAAGCACTGCGACGACAGTCGGAAATTCAAATACGATTCCGAAAATCAGCACCGTCGACATGAACATCGAGATGTAGGAGCTCAACGAAAATGTATTCGCCACATCCGGACTCACCTGATAGCCGGCGAAGAAATTGAGCATCAGCGGAAATATAATGAAATAGCCCACAGCCAGACCTATATAGAACAGGAGCGAGGCAAATGAGAAAGCCCCTCGGACCGCCTTCTTCTCCTTTTCATAAAGAGCAGGGGCGATGAAGCGCCATATTTCATATACAAGGTAAGGAAGAGTTACAGCCAATGCGCATACGAATGTCATCTTCATATGGATAAGAAACTGCGCCGAGACATCTATATTAACCAGGGACAATGAAAAATCCGCTCCCAGCAATCTGTAGAGGAAGAAATCCTTTCCTGCAGGAGCCAGAATCACATCATCGAAAAGGAAGTCCTTGAAAAAGAACAGCCCGACTGTCGCGCATAAAAGCACTGCAACAATCCGGAATATGCTTTTCCTCAAATCTTCCAGATGATCCCAGAATGTCATTTCCTTTTCCTGATCCGCCATAATCATCAGGATTACTCTTCAGGATCTGACTTTATATCCTTCTTGATTTCATTTATATCTTCCTCGACTTCCTTCATTCCCTGCTTGAAGCTCTTGACTCCCTTGCCAAGACCGCGCATGAGTTCAGGAATCTTCTTGCCTCCGAAAAGAAGAAGCACGACGAGTGCGATTATAATCCATTCCCATCCATGGATGGCCAATGGAAGGATTGCCAATACATTCATGATATTGATGATTATTGAATATGTTCTTCAAATATCCCGAGCAGCATTTGCGGGCACCTCACCGGCCTTCTTGTCTTTGAGTCGATAAAGCCAAGCTGTACTTCACCGCTGCAGACCAGCTGTCCTGCCGGGTTATAAATCTCGGTCCCAATGACAAGTCTTGCCCTCGGTATCTGCTCTATGACCGAAACGATCTTCAAGGTATCGCCAAGCTTTGCCGGAACCTTATATTTGCATTCGACAGAAATGACCGGAAGCATAACACCGGCTTCCTCGATCCTTTCAATCGGCAGACCGAGCTTCTTGAGCATATCGGTACGTCCACACTCGAAATATCTTATATAGTTCGAGTGGTGGACGATACCCATCTGATCAGTCTCGTAATATCTGACATCCAGATAATGCTCGGTTTTAATCATAACAAAAATGTTATCAGTATTAACAATTCTGTTTTACTAATTATTCTTCAGCGCATTAAGCGAAGTGGTAATACTTTCTATCTTTGAAAGCGAATCTGCCTCCTTCTTGCGTTCTACAGCCACCACAGCTTCCGGAGCGTTAGCCACGAAACGCTCGTTGGAGAGCTTCTTGCGTACGCTGTCAAGGAACTTCTGCTGATATGCGAGCTCTGCCTCAAGCTTCGCGATCTCCTCCTCAACATTGATAAGTCCTGTAAGAGGAACAAACATCTCTACAGTCCTTACCATGAATCTCTGCGCTGCAGAAAGGTCACCCTCTGCCTTTGCCACATTCACGTTTGCAAGCTTCACGATAACCGGCAGCACCTCTTCAGGGAAGTCACCCTTTACAAGAAGGTCGAGGGATTCCCTTGGAGAAAGGTTCTTGCTCTGACGTATGTTACGCACGCCGGCTACTGCCTCGCATGCCATGTCGAATGCAGTGATGAACTCCTGGTCATATTCCTTTGCCTGCGGATAACGCTGGTTCATGATTGTCTCACCTTCCTTGCGCTCGGCCATGTTCTGCCAGAGTTCCTCTGTGATGAACGGCATGATCGGATGAATCATCTTAAGAAGCGAGTCAAAGAATCCCAATGTAGCCTCATAAGTCTTCCTGTCGATTCCTGTACCGTAAGCCGGCTTGACAGCCTCAAGGTACCAAGCGCAGAAATCATCCCAGAAGAACTTATAGATTGTCATGAGGGCATCAGAGATACGGAACTTGCCGAAATGATCCTCTACTGTTTCGATCACCTGGCTGAGCTTGCTGTCAAACCACTTCACAGCAACAGCTGAAGCGTCAGGCTGCTGCGCCGCCTCGTCTACATTCCATCCGGTTACGAGACGGAATGCATTCCATACCTTGTTGTTGAAGTTACGGCCCTGCTCAATCTGCGACTCATCATAAAGAATATCATTACCAGCAGAGCTGCAGAGGAGCATTCCGAGACGTACGGCATCAGCTCCGTACTTTGCAATGAGGTCGAGTGGGTCAGGAGAGTTTCCGAGAGTCTTCGACATCTTGCGGCCGAGCTTGTCACGTACAATACCTGTAAGATATACATTGCGGAACGGCACATCATTCATGAACTCGTTTCCGGCCATGATCATTCTTGCCACCCAGAAGAACAGGATATCCGGACCTGTCACAAGATCGTTTGTAGGATAATAATATGCAAGGTCCTTGTTCGGTTCAGCATCAGGATTACCAGCCTTGTTGGTATCGAATACCGAAATCGGCCAGAGCCATGATGAGAACCAAGTGTCGAGAACATCCTCATCCTGACGGAGGTCTGCCTCAACAATATTTGCATCTATCTGCTGCGCAAGAGCTAAAGCTTTACTTGAATCAGACGCCACTACTACCTGACCGTCAGGAAGATAGTAAGCAGGAATACGCTGACCCCACCAGAGCTGGCGCGAAATACACCAGTCGCGAACATTCTCCATCCAGTGACGGTATGTGTTGCGGTACTTATCCGGAATGAGCTTCACCTTTCCGCTCTCTACCGACTCCAGCGCATCCTTTGCAAGGGCATCCATCTTGAGGAACCACTGCATTGAAAGCCTTGGCTCGATCACTGCATTGGTTCTCTCCGAATAACCGACAGGAGAAGTATAGTCCTCCATCTTCTCAAGGTTTCCGGCCTCTTCGAGCATCTTTACAATCTTCTTTCTTGCATCGAATCTGTCTTCTCCGACAAGGATCTGCGCCTTTTCGTTAAGACGGCCGTGATCGTCGATGATGTCAAGAACAGGAAGATTATGCCTCATACCGATTTCATAGTCATTCACGTCATGAGCCGGAGTGACCTTGAGACAGCCTGTTCCGAAATCCATAGCGACATAGCTGTCCTCGATGACAGGAATCTCCTTATTGATAAGAGGGATGAGCACCTTCTGTCCCTTGAGCCAATGATATCTCTCATCTTCAGGGTTGATGCAGATCGCAGCATCGGCCATGATAGTTTCAGGTCTCGTAGTTGCGATGATGATATACTTGTCTGTAGGATTTCCGTTTCCGTCAGATACGAAATATCTCAAGTGATAGAACTTGCTCACAGTGTCCTTGTGTACTACCTCCTCGTCGCTGACAGCAGTAAGACCTACAGGATCCCAGTTAACCATACGGACCCCCCTGTAGATATATCCCTTGTTGTAGAAATGCACGAATGTATTGATCACCGCCTCGCTCAGGTCCGGATCCATTGTGAACTTCGTCCTGTCCCAGTCGCATGATGCACCAAGCTTGCGGAGCTGGCTGAGGATGATTCCTCCATGCTTCTCCTTCCACTCCCATGCATGCTCGAGGAACTGTTCGCGAGTGAGATCTTCTTTCTTGATTCCTTCTGCAGCAAGCTTCTGCACTACCTTATTCTCAGTAGCGATTGATGCATGGTCGGTACCGGGTACCCAGCATGCGTTCTTTCCGTCCATTCTTGCCTTGCGCACAAGCACATCGTTCAATGTGTTGTTAAGCACATGGCCCATATGAAGGATTCCTGTCACATTAGGTGGCGGAATCACCACTGTATAAGGTTCCCTTTCATCCGGTTCAGAATGAAAAAACTTGTTTTCAAGCCAATAGGCATACCATTTATCCTCCGTCTCGGCAGGATTGTACTTTGCTGGAAGTTCCATACTATATATATTTCTATCTGTTATTAGACAAACTGCGGACATCATGCTTTTCGTTAAAGCACAATATCGTACAAATATAGCTATTTCTGCCGAGATTACATACCACAAGCGACAGAAATTAACGAATTGCACGGTTTACCTCTTCGAACATATAAATTCAGTTATTTTGATTAACTTTGCATATGACATTGGTCAAATACACATTATCATAATTATCAAGAGTATGTCAAACGATAAGGAATTAAAGATCGAGCTCAAGCCGGAAATCGCAAGAGGCTCATATTCAAATCTTGCAATCATCACACACTCACACAGCGAATTCATCATCGATTTCGCGACAATGCTCCCGGGACTTCCGAAACCGGAGGTTGGAAACAGAATCATAATGACTCCAGAACACGCAAAGAGACTTTTCCTTGCCCTTCAGGACAACATAAACAAATATGAGAGCCAGCACGGCCAGATATCTCTCGGCGGAGAGCCAAAGGCAACCTTCCCTATGGGCGGATTCGGCGGCGGTGCAAAATCATAGCACGATGACAGAAAAGCTTCAGAAGATAAAGGCATTCGCCTTTGATGTGGACGGAGTTCTCACCGACGGCGGCATACTTGCCGACCTGAACGGAGAACTCTACCGCACCTTTGATTCAAAAGACGGAATGGCTTTGAGGATAGCCATGATGAAAGGTTACCATCTTGCCATCATAACAGGAGGAAGATCGGAAAGCATCAGGCAGCGCTTCATCACATGCGGAGTCAGGCCGGAAGATGTATATCTCCGTTCCCGCGCAAAGATGGAGGACTTTGCGGACTTCTGTTCCCGCCACGGCCTTCTTCCTGAAGAAGTCATGTATTTCGGGGACGATCTTCCGGACATTCCTGTGATGAAGGCATGCGGTTGCGGCACCTGTCCGAGCGACGCCGTGGAGGATGTGAAGGAGATAGCGGACTACATCACGCAGAAGCCGGGAGGCAAAGGCTGCGCACGCGAAGCCATCGAGAAAGTCATGCGCCTGCATGGCTGCTGGAATCTCGATGTAGACCAGTACAAGCGTAATTTTTAGCATCATTTCGCCACACATAGGCCAGAATTCGCCACAAGTTTCCATCAATCACAACGAATCCGAGGGTTTCACGACATTGACCGCTGATGATTGAGGCAGGTATTTTTATTGCTGTATATTTGCCGAAAACAGTGGTTATGAAATTTGAAAAAACAAATGTACTTATTACCGGAGGAGCATCCGGAATCGGCAAGATAATGGGGCGCATGGCACTTGAAAAAGGAGCAGCATGCCTCATCATATGGGACATCAATCCGCAGAACATCGCCATCGCGACGAAGGAACTGCAGGCACTCGGCAAAGTGAAAGGCTATATAGTGGATGTCTCAAGAAACGAAGTTGTAACAGAGGGATATCAGAGAGTGGTGAACGAATGCGGACATGTGGACATACTCATCAACTGCGCCGGAATCGTCACAAGCAACAAGACATTCGACAAGATGAGCGCTGACGAAATGGTAAGGACAATGAACATCAACACCCTTGCACCTATGTTCGTCACACGCGCAATGCTTCCGGAAATGATAAGAAGAGACAGGGGGCATGTATGCACTATAGCATCGGCAGGCGGCATGCTTTCAAACCCGAAGATGTCCGTGTATGCAGCAAGCAAATGGGGTGCTATAGGATGGTCGGATTCAGTCCGCATCGAGCTTCAGGAGATGAAAAGCAATGTCCACTTCACCACAGTCGCACCATACTTTATAAATACAGGAATGTTTGACGGAGTGAAGTCACGCATCATCCCGATCCTCAAGCCTGAATATGTGGCAAAGCGCATAATCCGAGCAATTGAAAGAAACCGCTCATTCCGAGGAATTCCATTCGGATTCCATTTCATCAGATTCTGGCAGGCCATCCTTCCTGTCAGAGTGTTTGACTGGTTCTTCGGTAAAGTGTTCGGAATCTATCATGCAATGGACGAGTTCACAGGAAGAAAGAAGCAGGATACTGCAGCGACAAAAGCATCATAACAATACGAGCAGCAAAACATGGAAAACACTCCAAATGAAAAGATAATCAGCATCCATGAAGCCCAGAAGGCATATTTCCGTTCCGGAGAGACACTCGACATAAGCTTCAGAAAGGAGATGCTGCGTAAATTCAGCAAAGCTCTGGCTTCATGGGAGCAGAGAATATGCGATGCCCTGTGGCAGGACCTCCACAAATCATATGAGGAGGCGTATCTTACAGAGATCAGCATTGTAGCAGGAGAAATCCGCAACCATATCCGCAATATCGGCAGATGGGCAGCAAGGAAACGCTGCAAAAGTCCTCTGAAGCTCTTCCCCTCAAGAAGCTATATAGTGAAGGAGCCTCTGGGGAACGCACTGATCATCTCGCCATGGAACTATCCGGTCCAGCTCCTTCTCAATCCGCTTGTAGGAGCCATTTCCGCAGGATGCACGGCCGTACTCAAGCCATCGCCATATGTACCTAATGTATCGAAGGTCATCGAAGAGATGATTTCCGAGACTTTTGAAGAAAGGTACATCGCCGTGGTTCAGGGCAACAGGAATGTGAACGCCGCACTTCTTGAGCAGAGATGGGATCTGATCTTCTTCACAGGAAGTCCTGCACTTGCCAAGACAGTGATGGCTGCAGCAGCCAGAAATCTCACTCCCGTGATCCTTGAGCTCGGAGGCAAAAGTCCTTGCATCATTGACAAGACTGCAGACATGAAGACTGCAGCAAAGAGAATCGCATGGGGAAAGACATTGAACAGCGGACAGACATGCATCGCACCGGACTACATCCTCATCCATCAGGATGTCAAGGAAGCATTTGTCAAGGCATTTGCGGAAGAGATGAAGACTCTGCACGGAGAAGACATCAAGGCGGACAGGCATTATGTAAGAATGGTCAACGACAAGGCCTTTGAAAGGGTAAGCGGTTACCTCAAGGACGGCAGGGCCGTCTACGGAGGCAGGCTGGACGCAGGAGAAAGGTTCATAGAGCCGACACTCCTCGACGAAGTGGCACTCGATTCCCCAGTCATGACAGAAGAGATCTTCGGACCTGTATTTCCGATGATCACCATAGACGGCAAAGGCCGCATCACATCCGCTCCTGCAGCAGATCAGAAGGAAAGCTCTTTCATCCAGGCAGTTGAAGAATTTGTCACATCCCGTGAAAAGCCACTCGCCTTCTATTATTTCGGAAATGAAGCTGACGGCTGGAACCTCATCAGACATACCTCGTCCGGAGGAGGATGCATCAACGATGTGATAATGCACATAGCAAATGAAAACATACCTTTCGGCGGCGTGGGAAATTCAGGAATGGGAAGATACCACGACAAGGAGAGCTTCGATGCATTCAGTCATACAAGATCCGTCGTATGCACAGGCACATGGCTTGACCTTCCTTTCAGATACATGCCGTACAAGACCTTCGGACTGGTGAAGAAAATCCTTTAGGACCGGAATACACATATCAAATAATTCCTATCTTTGCATGAACAACTTAAACAAGGTAAACATGCAAAGATTTTTCATTTCCGTTCTTCTGGCGCTGTGCGGCCTTGCAGCTTCAGCCCAGATGATGCCGGACTCCACAGTGCAGATCTGCGCTTACTGGTCAGTCGGTGACAAATACGATTATTATGTGGAGGAGAGCACCAAAAAGGTGAACAGCCAGGGTGATACCGTAAGCAATGAATTGAGCAGCAGGATAATGCGATTCGAGGTAGTCGGCAGCACAGATTCCTCACATCAGATCCGTCTCACATACCTCGATGAGAAGTCAACCAACCCGCAGAACGAGCAGATTTATCAGATCTCCAGGGCACTGGATCTGAACATTCCTATACTTTTCTCGACAGATGCAAACGGTGTCCTCTTGTCAATCGACAACCTTGGAGATATCGTTTCCGGATATGAGAAGCTTATAGACCCGCTCATGGAAATAGTCAAAGCATCTATACCGGAGGCCGAAAAGGAAGAGTTTGACTTCAGTCCTTTAAAAGAAGTCATGCGTTCCATGCTCTGTAATCCCCAGACCATCCAGACCGGTATCATGGAGGACATAGGACGACTTTATTTCTTCCACGGAGCAAGGTTGAAAATGGATGAGACCTACAAGATGGAGGAACCGCTCCTGTTCATCCTGCCGGGCATAGACAATCTTACAGCACAGACAAATGTATGGATCGAGGGCGACCTCACCGACGAGTACAGCGCTGTCTGCAGAACTTACTCATGTGCAGAGATGGGTGAGGATTTTCTCAAATCCGCAATTGAAGGCGCTGCAAATATGACGCTGGATGCCATGGAAGTCTCCGACAGCCTCACATCTGAAATAAAGAACGAAATCGATGAGATGATGGAGGATAAAGACATCAGCTACCAGTTATCATGGGAACAGTACTCTACAGAAGAGGTACATCTGAACACAGGCTGGCCTTTGAAGCTGTACATCGACAAATACATAAAGGTCACACCACCTGAAGGCGAAACAGAAGAGACAATCGAAAGCAAGAGCATAGAAATCATATTATAAGGTATAGAAAAGTTTGACATCAAACTTTAAGCGGCTGAATTCCAAGGATTCAGCCGTTTTTTTATCATACATTTGCAGCAAATCAAAAAATCAGCAGAATGAAAGATATACCTATGGCGTTCACCTGCAGACTGATAAGGCACATGGCCGAAAGCAGGCATTCCACAATCAGAGAGAGATGGAATTCACATCCCGACACAAACACCTCCGGACTCATGAGGTGGCAAAGAAGTCATCAGGAACTAATGAGCCGGCAGATAAGCGGAATCAGGAAAGGGATATTCAGACTGATATGCGACAGCGGACTTCACGAGACATATCCTGTCATATCTGAAATCCTTGATAAAGACATTCTGGAGTTGAAGAAAAGCTGCATGATCATGCTTATGCTCGGTTTCGACAAGAAGACCACAGCAGACCTCCACTGCCTCAATACTCTCTACATCGATTTATTATGCGAAGAATTTCCGGAGTATTTCAAATAAAAAGAGTAATTTTGCCTGCATTTCAGACATGATCAGAATGGATATAAAAGGAAAAAGGATAATATTGGGAAGCGCATCTCCCAGAAGAAAGGAGTTGCTGGCAGGATTGGACATTGATTTTGAAGTAGATACACGCAACGACTTCGAGGAACGCTTTAGTCCGGACACACCTCACGACATGATTCCCGAGGTACTGTCGGAAGGCAAGTCTTACGGATTTCACAGACCTCTCGGAGAAGACGAGATACTCATAACATCAGACACACTTGTACTTTGCGGCAACAGGGTCATGGGCAAACCTCATTCAAGGGAAGAGGCTCTTGACATGCTTCGCCATCTCTCTGCACGCGAACATAAGGTCATCACCGCTGTCACTGTCCGCGACTGCAGTCATTGCCATACCGTAAGCGACACGGCATATGTGCATTTCAAGGAACTTTCCGAAAGCGAGATGGAGTATTATGTAGACACCTACAAGCCCTTCGACAAGGCTGGAGCTTATGGGATCCAGGAATGGATAGGCTACATAGGCATAGGAAAGATAGAGGGATCGTACTTCACCATAATGGGAATGCCTGTTCATCTTGTGTATCAGGAACTTAAACATTTCATAGGCTAATACATGAAAATAGATTTTCACAGTCACATACTTCCGGGAATCGATGACGGAGCAAAGACATTGGAAGAATCTGTGCAGCTGGCCATTGCTATGGGAAACTGGGGATTCGAGAGGATTACATGTACTCCGCATATCACCAAGCAGTACCGGAATACCCCGCAGACCATAGAACCGGTCTTCAGACAGCTGCAGGAAGCCCTTGCATCAATAGAAGGAGCACCAGAGATAGCCATGTCAGCCGAATACAGGCTCAATCCGGAAACCTGGCCGGAAGTACTTGAAAAAGGCTGGCTCATGCCTATAGAAGACAGATATATTCTGATGGAATTCCCGATAAATGATCCGGGAGACATCGGATGGCTGAAGCCTGTCGAAGAATTCAGAAAGGTCATTGCACTCGGACTGACCCCGATACTGCCCCATCCAGAAAGATATTTCTATCTGTCCCATGACGAGCTCATGAAATATGTGGACGAAGGAGTGATGATCCAGTCCAACTACGGTTCTTTCGCAGGACTATACGGTCCCGAAGCGCAGGCAAATGCCGAAAGAGTCCTTGAAGAAGGGATAGTAAGCTTCCTTGCAACTGACATGCATAACATGAAATATATCAGGACAATAGGCTCATGGCTGGATAAAGGCAACAGTTTATGGGATTCCGTTCCTCGATTCGTCAGAAATCAAAAACATTAAAGAATATAACCAAATAAGGCACGCAGGTTACAAATTGATCATCGCACCCCGGGCTGCGTTGTCAACAGTCAAGAAAATCAGATATTCTGATTACGAATAATCACAGCCTGCATATACGGTTCGGTATGACATTCATGCAGTTCGTCGCAATTCTATGGAACGGATATTGCTAATATATGAAAAAGCAGTACCTTTGCGACCGAGTTGATCAGAGAGTTGTTCTGAAACTCTCACAACTTATTGGTTATTAGTTTTAGTGTTATTAATTATGTGGTTAGTATGAGGCGTCCCCGCGTGAGCGGCGAAGTCTCATTTTTTTTGCATATGTCCGGATCTGCATCAGAATATGGACTCCTGGGTAGCCGTAGTGAGAAGCTCAAGAGCCTTCATTCCCATCACGGAATTTCCCCTCGAATTAAGACGCGGACTCCAGACGGCAACCGAATAACGCATCGGATAGACAGCTACTATTCCTCCCCCGACTCCACTTTTTCCAGGAAGACCTACAAGATATGAGAACTCACCTGCCTCGTCGTAGAAACCGCAGGTCTGCATGACTGCGTTGAGACGCTTGATGCGTGACTGGCTCAACCTGTATCCCGCAAAATCAAACGGAACATGATTGGTAAAGGCAAGGAAGGCATTTGCCAGTTCCCTGCAGCTCATCTCCACGGAACACATCTTGAAATAGAACATAAGAACCTGCTCAATATCGTTTTCAATAGTGCCGTGATATTTGAGAAGATTGGCTATAGCTGCATTGAGATATCCGGTCTGCCTTTCGGAAAGAGCAACTTCCATATTATAATCGACAGAATCATTTCCCGAAAGAGCCCTTACGAAACGAAGGAATTCTCCTTCTGCATCGTCCAGTTCAGTCAAAAGGATATCAGCCACGACGATAGCTCCGGCATTGATGAACGGATTCCTCGGCTTGCCCTTCTCGATCTCAAGCTGCACCAAAGAATTGAATGCAGTGCCGGAAGGTTCCTTACCGACCTTGCCCCATAATGACTCCCCTTTTAATGACAATCCCATTGCAAGTGCGAATACCTTCGCGATACTCTGTATCGAGAAACGGGTATCCGCCTGCATAAATGGATATTCATCTCCTGCAATGGTCTTCAGACACATTCCGAACTGGTCCGGATCCACTTTTGCCAATGCAGGGATGTAGTCTGCCTGCTTACCTTTATCTGCAAAAGGAAGAATCTCATTATAGATATCTTCCATTATCTTCCTATAGTCCATCGATTACCGTCTTAATCTCCTACAAAAATAAAAATAATGGAAACGATATCCAAGAGCGCAGGATTCTTTAAAGACGTACGCCTATAGAGAATTCAAGATATTCAGCCTTGATACTGTGTGACTTGATCGCAAAACCAAGGAAGGTATTGCCCAATTCAGGGAAGTAATATCTCAATCCAGCCTTTTCGTAATGCCATCCGCGCTCACGGTCTCCGGCAGCCTTTGCTTCAGGTCCGTTGACTCCCTTCTTCCTGTAAGGATATGCTCCAACTGCCACATGGACGGCAAGATTGCGCCAATATACCTCCTGAACAACTGCAACACCGACCGAAACAGGTGAATAGCCAGGGCATTTATCCACAGCCTCATCACCATAGAACAGTCTGTCACTCTTCTCAAGTTCCTCCATATTCGAAGAATAGAACACATCCACGCCGACTCCTGTAGCATATCTCATGGAATATCTGTAAAGGGCGTCAAAGCTCAATGAAAGCTTCGGATGAGCCTTCAGACCCGACAAAGCCTCCTTCTTCTTTTCCGGATCCGGTTCCGACTCCACATAAGCATTCCACTCTGCCATACATGTATGGACACCTCCTCCGAGAACGATCATATACTGCATCTTCTTATCGAAGGCCGGCTTCTCATATCCGGAAGACTTATAATAGGTATAGTCATAGTCCGAGAGACGGTATCTGGCAAAGATACCTCCTCCGAGCGCATTGAGAGCCTCATTAGGCAATGCAAGCCTGCCGTTTGAGAAATGGCGGAACATGAAGTCCGCACCTACCTCCCACCTCGTTCCTAAATGCAGCTTCGCGAATGCACCGGCACCGAAATAAGCCATGAATGGTGAACTCAACCAATTGTTTCCGGGATTATTGACCGGATCATATCTTCCGGGATTGTAAGTTGCACCGAAATCGAACTGATATCCAGCTGAAAAACGCTTCTGTCTCACTATAGACCTCTCGAATGAACCGTAAACGGAATAGAGGTCAGGAAATCTTGTCTGGTCGTAGAACTTGAAATCCGAGGTTCTTGCAAGAGAAAAGCCCACGCTGATCATAGGGAAACCGAATGCCCTCGCATAAGCACAGCTGTCAGCCGGATCGGTCTGGAAGCCAACCGAAGCCTCATATGTCATATATCCGTAGGACTTGAGTTCCGGTCTGGACTGCTCTATATCATATCCATACCATCCATGACCGGAAATCACAAGATTCGACTTATCATTTTTCTGGCCGAAACATGGCATAGAAGCCACCAGAAGAAGGGCCAGCAGGGAAAAAACATATTTTACACTACACTTCATAATACATCTGATTGAATGTCAACCTAATTTGGGGCCGCAAAGATAATAAATTCCGGAAATCTGACGACTTTTCATCGAAATACTTTCATATTTGCCTTCGAATAATTTAACTATATTTGCATGATTAAACAACATCTGAACATCATAATATGGGACTTGGTAAATGGATAGCGGGAGCACTCGGATGGGCCATGTTCGGGCCTATCGGCGGAATCCTCGGATATTACTTCGCTTCGAGAGTAGAGAAACTTGCTGAAGCGACTGTCGTCTACGGCGAAGACCAGACATGGAATCAGGGTCAGAGAAACAGCTTCCTCATGAGCCTTCTTGTCCTGTCTGCATCGGTCATCAAGGCAGACGGCAAGACCACATCACAGGAGATGGCAACACTGCGCAGTTTCTTCACAAGGAACTTCGGAGCGCAGGCAGGAGGTGAGGCGGAAGAGATCGTAAGAGAGCTTCTGACCAAGGACTACAACCTCTATGAGGTTTGTGGACAGATCCGTTCATGTATGGACTACTCGCAGCGTCTGCAGCTTTTCCATTATCTGGTCTCTCTCGGTGCATGTGACGGGCTTCATCAGAGAGAGGTCGATGTCCTTGAGACCATCGCAACTTACATCGGCTTGTCAAAGGCAGAGGTGGATTCCATCTTCGCCCAGTTCAGGCCAAACAATGACAGTAACTATCGTATCCTGGAGATCAGGCCGGACGCTACTGACGAGGAGGTGAAGAAAGCTTATCGCAAGATGGCTGTCAAATACCACCCGGACAAGGTCGCCACTCTTGGCGAGGATGTGCAGAAAGCGGCGGAGGAGAAATTCAAGGCCGTCTCACAGGCATACGAAGCGATCTGCCGCGAACGCGGAATGTAGACAGGGGATCACCTGATAATAAATAAATAAATAAATAAATTGCAACACATCATGATGACGTCAATCAAGGAGTATATTGAACAGCAGAAGACTAATCATCCTCAGCTGAGACATGCCAGCAACCTCATGTGCAAACTGGCTGACAAGAAACTGACCAAGAAGCAATCTGATGCCCTTGACCAGATAATGCCCCAATACCAGAAATATCTCAAGGAGAATCTGGATCTTATCGGATATACAGATGAAATCATAAGAAGGAGAGTAGAGCTTGTCAACGAGTACTACAACTTCTTCTATGAGAACGGACATGACAACACATTTACATCACAGGGTAAATTCAGACCTACTATTCTCGAGGAGTTCATGTTCCTTCTCTTCAAGGACTATATCAATGACCTCAAGATACAATATAAGGATAAAGACGGCGTAATAAACTGCGGACCTGCCAAGGCATACACCAACCTGCATTTCACCTCACCGAACTTCGAGGAATTCATCAAGTCGCCGGAAATAGAGATTAACCTCAAGGATCAGGACTTTGCCATATACCGTGATTTCGAGTTGGAAATCAACAGCAAGAAACACAGCATAAGGATTCCTGCTGTAGCCATCGAGAACAAGACATACATCGACAAGACCATGCTCGAAGGCATCATCGCCACAGCAGAGAAGGTAAAGAACGGCAACCCTTACTCGAAGTTCATCGTGGTGTCAGAGAATTATGACGTCGACCTCTCGGTAGACCCTGCATACTCAAGGATAGACCAGATATATGTATTGAGGAAATGCAAACGTAAGGAAGGTTGGGCTGAAATCGATCCAGACGTAGTCATACGATTCTTCCATGAAGTCGAGACCCATATACGGAGAGCATGGTCAAACGTTGAATACAAGATGAGAAATGAAGGTGTGATCATATAGCACACGCAGCTGCCGCAACAGCTAACCACTTCATCCACAAAACGTTACCCTAAAAGCTGTTATCTATCGCCACTTTAATCACTCCGTCCTCCTTGTTCTCGAAGATCTTATAGGCTTCATCTATGCGTGAGAGAGGAAAGATGTGAGTGATTAGTGATGTCGTATCTATCCTGCCTGCCTCTATCAGTGAGAGTATCTCGGCACAGTCACATCCGTCTACTCCGCCGGTCTTGAATGTAAGATTCTTGCCATACATATCAGGCAAAGGCAGAACCTGTGGCTTATCATATAGGGCCACAACAGTAACTATTGCATTCGGACGGGCAGACCTCCACGCAAGTTCAAAGGTATCTCCAGAACCCGCGACTTCGATCACAACATCCGCTCCTCCCCTTTCGAGACCTTGAACCACAGCCAGACAGTCCGCAGGCTCAACTACCTGTACATGAGGATAATGATGCAGGACAAATGCACGTCGCTCCGGTGAAGCCTCACATACGATTATTTTCTTCGGATTCTTAAGCATGACACACTGAAGCGTACAAAGACCGGTAGGACCTGCTCCGATGATCAGTACAGTGTCATCCTCCTTGATTTCTGATATCCTGGCAGCCCAGAACCCCGTGGCAAGCACATCTCCCACAAGGAGAGCCTGCCTGTCTGTCACACTATCAGGAATCCTGTCCAGTCCCTGATCTGCATAAGGCACGCGTACATATTCCGTCTGTCCGCCATCAATACGACAACCGAGAGCCCATCCGCCATCAGGATCAGTACAGTTGTTCACATATCCCCTCTTGCAGAAGAAACACTCTCCGCAGAATGTCTCCACATTCACTGTGACACGATCACCTACGGACACGGTCTTCACCTCTGGTCCGACATTTACGACTACACCCACCATCTCATGGCCGACAGTTATTCCCGGCACTGCACGCGGGACGCTGCCATGCTTGATGTGGAGGTCACTGCTGCAGATGCTTGAGAGTGTAACTTTCACGATGGCATCCTTGGGGTCAAGTATCTCCGGCTTGGGCTTATCCAGAAGCTCGAATCTTCCTTTCTCTATGTATGTATATGCTTTCATCCTTTTCTATGCGGTCATTAATATGTACGAAAGCGAAGCTACGCTGATTACCAGCCACAGTATCACACCCTGAAGCAACGGTTTCAAACCGACTGCTTTTAATGTTGATTTGGAGAGTGAGGCTCCTATGAAGAACATCGTGACTATAAGCAGCTTACGGGCCACTCCTGATATGAATCTGCCTACTTCGGGACAATCCTTCAAGACATATGTATTAAGCAGTATCGCCACGATGAACCAAAGAATAAACCAAGGGACGGATATCTTCTTTGCATCACTCTTGAATATCAGTGCGGTTACAAGTGCGAGAGGAATGATCCACAGGGCTCGCGTCAGTTTGATAGTAGTGGCCACCTCAAGAGCCTCTTCACCATATGCCGCACCGGCTCCCACCACCGAACTTGTATCGTGAATCGCTATCGCTGCCCACATGCCGAACTGCTGCTGACTCAAACCCATCCATTCACCCAGAA
>JAFYLU010000014.1 GCA_017550025.1 Bacteroidales bacterium
CTTCCAAACTGCGGCTGTATCGTTACCAATGACCTTGTCGAAAGCTATGAGCAGGATAATATCCATCCTGCAAAGAAGAAGGAGGTCGGCGAGAGACTCGCATATATGGCCCTAAACAGGAACTACGGTTTCCACAAGGTGGCATGCGACAGCCCTGAAGCTGTGAGATGCTACCGTATGGCCAACAGTTGTGAACTGGCAGTGGAACTTTCCAACATGCCTAACGGAATCAACAGATGGATGGAGATCGAAGGACTTGAAGTGGCAGGAAGTGAGGGCGTCTTCTATCCGGTGACCTATGCCTTCTTCGAGCCGGAGCTGAAGGCTCTCCGCGTAAGGTCCGAATTCGTCCATGATCCTTGTGAAGTGCGCTACGGATGGGGCGATTTCAAGCCGGGCAACCTTAAGAATGCCGAAGGTCTGCCTGTGACTCCGTTCAAGATCAGAGTGGAAGAATAAGAAAAACAATATTTATAAACTATTATTAATTAAAACTAAAGAACCAAGTTATGAAGAAGATTTTCAGAAGTCTGTTTCTGACAGCGGTTGCAATGACGGCTTTCGCATCTTGTGATGACAAGGCCCGCAACACTGAAGAACTAATCGATCCTTGGCTTCGTGAGCGTACACCAGTCAATGTGAGACTCGAGTCTCAGATCGGTCCGGCAATCATTACCGGAGACTGGAGAAACGAAGAAGTCGGTTCTGTATCGGTAAGTCTTATTACAGCCGGTTTGAATATGAAGGCTGTAAAGGTTGTTGCGCTGGACTTCAAGTATCCTGACAGCGAATTCTGTCCGACCGCAAGCATCGGCCCGGGCGATACAGTTGACTTGAGCGACGGATCGGCCGAATTTGTCGTGACTTCAGCTAACGGAGAGACGCGTACCTATACGCTGACGTACTCCGTATTTACCGACACCCTTGAGGGAAGCTACAGCTTCACAAAGGTTGGAGGTATACTCGATACATCAGGAGCGGTTCCGCTTGCGAGCCTTGTGATGATCGGTGGATTCGAAGGATGGGTTACCTATTGCCAGGTGATGGACAAGTATTGGATCTGGACCGGCGACTACAATCCTAGAGACGAAGACGACAATACGTTGAGCTTCAGACTCGAAAAGGCTGACGATCAGACTGGTGAGACATTCGGAACAATTGTGAATTCTGCTGGTCCTGATGGAAAATATGCAAACTACATCTTCAAGGGCATCGACATCAATGAGGAATATCGCCTGATACCTGCCGGCAAGAGCCGCTGGGCCAAGCATGGTGACGGATACATTACAATCTATGCTTATGAGGATTCAGGATATACCAAGCCACTGCATAAGCTTGAGCTTCTTGAGAAGGGCGAGCATAAGTACTGGTCTGAAACGCTTCAGGCTGAAGGCGGTTCTGCTGAAAAGATCGTGAATGTCCCTGAACTTGCGCTTCATCGCTCATTCGGTGAAGGTCCGTTCAACAATGAGACAAGCAACTGGGGCGACGAGCGTTGGTATGCCAACAACATCCGCAACGTCTTCTGGCTTATAAAGAAGGACAGCGATTCACCACTTGAGAATCACGACGATTATCTTGCAAAGTAAGCTGATGGGCAGGAATATGGGTATATCTGTTCTTACTGCGGCCGTTTCACTGATGGCTGTTTTGTCGTGTACAGACGGCAAGGAACAGTCGGGAGCATCTTCTGGTGAAAGGTTCATGACTGTTGAGGAAAGGATTGAGATAGATAATGCCGGTGGATCATTTGCGATCAACGTTAAGGCTAACTTTGATTTCAATGTGCAGTCACAGGAAGAGTGGATCGTATATGACAAGGTGGAAGGAGACAAGGTGTGGTTTACCGCCGAACCCAATGAGAATGTTGACAGCCGTATAGGAAAGGTGAGGTTCACAGATCCTTCGGACAAGTATTTCTATAAGGAGGTCAGAGTCTCCCAGGAGGGCGATCCTTCCAATCTGTTCTCTTTGAGCATTGTCGATAAGAATGCCACTGCCGAGACAAAGGCCCTTTATGCAAATCTTTGGGATATTGCTGCAAGAGGCTTTATGTTCGGTCACCATGACGATCTCTGGTACGGACGCTACTGGTACAATGAACCGGGCAAATCCGACACAAAGTCAGTATGCGGAGACTATCCGGGCGTATTCAGCGTTGATATGGGACCTATCATGGACGACAGACATAACAGCACTGAAAATGCAATCCGCCGCAGGGTCATCATCGAAGCCTATGACAGGGGAGAGGTAATCACTATGTGCTGTCACCTCAACAATCCTCACACCGGCGGCGATTCATGGGATAATTCCAGCAACAAGGTGGTAAGCAGTATCCTGACAGAAGGTCATGCGACAAGGACGAAGTATCTTCAGTGGCTTGACAGATGTGCGGATTTTGCCAATAACTTGAGGGGTTCGGACGGAAAGCTGATACCGATAATATTCAGACCTTATCATGAGCATACCCAGACCTGGTCATGGTGGGGATCCAAGTGTACTACTGAAGCCGAGTTCATCAGTTTCTGGAGATTCACTGTCGAATACTTGAGAGATGTAAAGCAGGTCAGGAACTTCATCTATGCGGTTTCACCACAGATGGATGAGGTCTATTCAGATGCGAAGGGAAGACTTACTTTCCGCTGGCCTGGCGATGATTATGTCGATTTTATCGGAATGGATTGCTATCATTACAATTGGAAGGGAGCTTTCAAGAGTAACCTTGATGCGATGTCTGAACTCTCCAGGGAGAAGAAGAAACCATGTGGTGTCACTGAAACCGGACCGGAAGGATTTGACTGGACGGATTACTGGACCAACCATATCCTGGAGTGTGCAAAAGGACAGAGGGTCAGCATGATAGTGATGTGGAGAAACAAGTATGTCAGCAGTGAGAGCGACAGACATTTCTACTCGGTATATCCGGGACATCCGTCGGAAGGCAATTTCCGCGATATGTACGATGATCCGTCTACATTCTTCAGCAAGGACCTTCCTGACATGTATGACATGCCTGCGAATTACCAGGTGAAATAGACCTATATTCCTATATATAGATTATTAATAACAAAATATAACCAAAATGACCAAATCACTCAAATTATTTCTGCTAAGCTGCATCATGTTGCTTTGCGGAGCCATTGGCGGTCAGCTCTATGGTCAGAACAGGACTGTCAGTGGTGTTGTGCATGACGATATGGGGGAACCATTGTTTGGCGCATTTGTAGTTGAGAAAGGTACGACTAATGGAGTTTCGACTGACCTTGACGGTAAGTATTCCATTACTGTATCTTCAGACAATGCCGTACTTGAGTTCCAGTTTATCGGTTTAAGGACACAGGAGATATCGGTTCGTGAGGGGCAGAGACTTCTGCTCGTCCAGATGGAAACTGATGCCAATCTGATGGAAGAAGTCGTTGTGACGGCTTTTGCAACCCAGAAGAAGATCAATGTGACAGGTGCCATTTCAGCCGTGAACGGTAATGACCTTGTTGCTGCTCCTGTGGCAAACATCTCTAATGCCCTCATCGGTAACACTCCTGGTGTCAGCGGTCTTCAGACTTCCGGTGAGCCTGGACGTAACGAGTCCAGCATCTTTGTGCGTGGTGTCTCGACTTATGGAGAATCAACTCCTCTCATCATCATCGACGGTGTCGAGCAGGCGTCGGAGCAGGCTTTTGCAGCATTCAATGCAATGGATGCGAATGAAATCGCAAGTATTTCAGTCCTGAAGGATGCATCTTCGACTGCGGTGTACGGTGTGCGTGGTGCGAACGGTGTCATCATCGTCACTACAAAGCGCGGTAATGTCGGCAAGCCTACTATCAGTGCTTCTGCGAATTTCGGTCTTACTGCAGCTTCGCAGCTTCAGGAGGGTACAACCGCTTATGAATATGCACTTTTCAGAAACGAGGCTATCCGCAACGAGCAGAGAAGTTATGCCGGTAATGACGGACTTTCCAACAATATCTTCGACGACTATGACCTCTGGAAGTTCAAGAACAACAGAGACTTCACGCCTCAGGAAGTAGACGGCATGACCCAGCTTACTCCTGAACAGAAGGAGCAGCTCAAGAACACTCCTGCGCTCTATTATGCATCGCGTAACCTTTACAAGGAGCAGTTCAACAGAGTGGCACCTCAGTATCAGGCCAATATCAATATCAGCGGCGGTACTGACAGAGTCAAGTACTTCGTGTCGTTCGGTTACTTCCGTCAGGAAGGTATCACCAACGCTGTCGAGTACTATGGTTCGGAGACCGGTTCTACATTCAACCGTTACAACTTCCGAAGCAACTTCGATATCAAGATTACCGACAACCTCAAGATCACAGTCAATTCAGCCGGTCAGTTCGGTGAAACTACAGGACCTGGTAACGTTGCTGACCCATACAACATTTCAGAGCGTTACAAGATCATCATGCAGTACATCTACGATTCCAATCCGTTCATCTCGCCTGGTATCATAGATGGAAAGCTCATCAGCGGCTTTGCAGGTTCTACAAGCCTTATCCAGAACCCTCTCGCTACCAAGGTGGACAGTAAGATCGGTATGCAGAATGCCCTCTACAACCTCCTGAACAGTGGTTCCGGAACAATCTACAACAGCCTTCTCGACAACTCGATAAAGCTCGACCATACGATGGATTACATTCATCCGAACCTCAGGCTTTATGCAACTGTATCTTATCAGGACAACTACAACCGTTATGTGAAGTTTACTCCTTCCATACCTTCATATACAGTGCAGCGCAGCATGGCAGATCCTAATGTGCTCGAATTCTTCGGAGGATCGATGGGAGCAGGTTCATTCAGCTCATATGGTTACAGTAACTGGAACAAGCTCTATATGGATGCCGGAATCGACTGGCATGAGTCATATGGAAAGCATAACGTTTCTGCCCTCCTCCTCGGAAAGGCTTCACGTTACACCATGCCAGGCGACTCATATCACGTACCTTCAGGTATCATGGGTTTTGTAGGTCGCGTTACCTATAATTATGATGACCGCTACATGCTCGAGGTAAATGCCGGTTACAACGGTACCGAGCAGTTCGCAGAGGGCAAGCGCTTCGGTCTCTTCCCTGCGGTTTCTGCCGGTTGGGTGCCTTCAAAGGAAAAATGGTTCCCAAAGAACGACATTCTTTCATTCATGAAGATCCGCGGTTCATACGGTGAGGTCGGTAATGACCGTCTTGGTGGATCAAGAAGATATTACTTCCTTCCTAACACATATAACCTCAATCAGACAGGTTATTACCTTGGAAACAGTAACGGTTCAAACAAGAACCCATACTTCTACGGTGCAACAGAAGGTGTGCTCGGTAATCCGGACATCACATGGGAAAGATCGAGGAAGTATGACGCCGGTATCGAGACCAAGTTCTTCAACAGCCGTCTTTCTGTGGACTTCGACTACTTCTATGAGAAACGAGACAACATCCTTACCACTCTCGGTATAATTCCGGGTATCTATGGTGTTCCGGCAAGTTCCGTACCTCCTGCAAACGTGGGTATCACCCAGAACCAGGGATATGAGCTTGTGCTTAACTGGTCTGACACAGTCGGAGACCTTACATACTCTATCGGAGGTGATGTCAGCTGGACACGTAACAAGATCATCTACAAGGCAGAGGCTAACAATCCATATCCATGGATGAGTGCGACCGGTCATGCTATCGGACAGCGTTTCGGTCTTGTAAGCGATGGACTCTTCAATACCCAGGAGGAGCTTGCCAACCGTCCTTACAATACCTTTACTTCAAACCTTGCGACTCTCGGAGATATCCGTTACAAGGATCTTGACGGAGACGGTCTTATCAATCAGAACGACAAGGCTCCTATCGGATTCCCTAACTATGCACAGTATCACTTCAATGTGAAGCTTCATCTCGCATACAAGGGATTCGACCTCAGAATGCTCTTCACCGGTTCGGCTAACGGTTCATACTATCTGAACAGCGGTTACACAATGCCGTTCTTCAAGAACGCGGGTAATGCATGGCTCTGGCAGTATGAGGGACGCTGGACTCCGGAGAAGTATGCTGCTGGAGAGGAAATCACATATCCTCGTGCTACATACAGCCCTACAACAGCGCATAACAATTATCTCCAGAGCGACTACTGGATGGTATCTACAAATCACTTCAAGCTCAAGAATGTCGAGCTCGGCTATACATTCAATGTGGAAAGAGGTGTCCTCAGCCAGCTTCAGGTGCAGTCTCTCAGAGTGTTCATGACAGCTAACAATGTCTACACATTCAAGAATGCCTTGACTCCTTACGGAATCGATCCTGAGACTACAGACGGAAGCGCTTATGTATATCCTCTTACACGAGTAGTTACCTTCGGTCTTAATCTGCGTTTCTAAACTAAAAGAATGAACAAGATGAAAAATATAACTAAAATATTGGCAGTTATCGGTCTTCTTGCCCTGACATCCTGCGACTTCTTCCTTCAGAAGCCGGATACGACAGGTAATGTTGACCGTGACGCAGTCTTCAGCTCAAAGAAGAATGCTGAAGCTGCATTGATGTCCTGCTATTCGAACGCCTTGGTTCATGGCCTTCCCGGAGGTCTGGGTTACACCCACGGTACTCTTGGAGCCATCTCGGGCGAGATCAACAGGGGAGCCAGCTGGCATGGAACATACTTCATCGCTCAGCAGGGACTTAATGTCAACGGAGCAGGATCTGATGCTACTGACTCGGCCAACGGCTCAAGTGCTGGTTCGGAGAACTGGGCAAAGAACTGGAGCGTTATCAGACAGTGCTTTATCGTGAAGGAGAACATCGATAAGGTTGCCGACATGAGTCAGGATGACAAAGACGTCATCAAGGCAGAGGTTACGGCTCTCATTGCCTATAGATACATGGGTATGTTCTACCGTTATGGCGGCGTTCCTGTCGTTACAAGATCTTTCGAGGCATCAGACGACCTTACAGCAGGCCGAGTTTCACTCGAAGAGACACTTCAGTACATCCTTGATCTTTGCGATGAAGCTCACGCAGGTCTTCCTGCAAAGTGGGATGCAGCCAATACAGGCCGCATGACCCAGGGTGTAGTGCTTGCAATCAAGGCAAGAGCCCTTATGTATGCAGCGCGTCCTCTCTTCAACAGAGCGACTCCTTATCTTGACTTCGGTGAGAATAACAACCTCATCTGTTTCGGCAATGCTGACAAGGAGCGTTGGAATGATGCCATTGAAGCTAATGAGGCAGTGCTTACATGGGCCGCTGCAAACGGAGTGTCACTTATCAATACCGGTGATGCGTTCAAGGACTATGCTACTGCAACATCGACTCCGGGCAACAAGGAAGTCATTCTTGCATTCAAGAACAACAGTACATCACAGGACTACAGCACATATGTATTCCTTTATAATAACTGTTCTGCTTACTGGACATGGAACCGCTTCGATAATGGTGAGTCAGGAGTTCTTTCGAACCATATAAAGTATTATTATAAGAAGGACGGTTCAGAGATGAAATGGCCTGTATATGGAAATCAGACTCCAAGGTCAGGTGCTGAATGGATTGAAAATGTTGCCGATCTCGAGCCGAGAGCTCTTGCTGACATCAAGTTCGCAGGTCACGATGCCATGAACAACACCGGTGACACCAAGTGGACAAGCCTCGGATGGGGACGCAACGGCTATGACGGAAAGATCGGTATGGGTGATGCCTTCCCTAACAGCGTGGGCGGTTCTGACAAGGGACAGCTTTCAGGTGAAAGGACAAAGTTCTATTACAAGGCCGGTTCAAGAACATGGTTCGAGTTCCCTCTCTTCCGTCTTGCAGAGACATATCTCAATCTTGCGGAAGCTTACAATGAGTACGGTAACAGCGGCAAGGCTCTTGAAAACCTCAATAAGGTGCATCAGCGCGCAGGTCTTCCTGCTGTGACCGAGACCAATCAGAGCAAACTCAGGGAGATTATCCAGAGAGAGAAGTTCATTGAGTTCTTTGGCGAGAACCACAAGTATTTCGATGTAAAGCACTGGATGCGTGAGGATATCGGTGATGGTATCTGCGGCGGGTCGATGCGTGCCTTTACATTCAATATCAAGGCCGGTGCGACATGGCCTTACGACAAGAGCACAATCGACACTTGGTGGGAGACTGAATACTATCAGGCTTTCTGGTCTCCGGCAATGTACCTTGAACCATTCCCTCAGTCAGAGGTGAACAAGGGAACAATCACTCAGAATCCAGGTTATTAAAATATAGATGACAATGAGAAAACAGAATATATTCAGATGTCTCACTCTGTTGAGTGCATCAATACTGATTTCCACAGGTGTAGTGGCGCAGGAGAAATCCGATACGCTGTCTACAGCTGCCGTGTCGACCGTGAGCGGAGGTGATCTGTATCACATTCATTCATCCAACCTGTCTAACACTTGGGCGGGAATGCTTCCCGGATTGACAGTTCTCCAGGGAAACGGTGCTGTGGGATATGACAATGCCCAGTGGATCATCCGTGGCGTAGGCAGCTATGGGTCAGGCACATGGAACTCGGCGAAGATATTTGTTGACGGATTTGAAGTCAACTCGGAATATCTTGTATCGCTTTCACCTTCTGAAATCGAGAGCATTTCAGTCCTCAAGGACGGAGCTGCCCTTGCAATCTACGGTGACCGCGGAGCTAACGGTGTGATCAGAATCGAAACCAAGAGAGGTAAGATCGGTCCTGCTACTGTAACTGCGCAGGTTCGTTACGGAGCAACAACGCCTAACGTGATCAACAAGCCGCTCAACTCATATGATTTCGCTACTCTTTACAATCAGGCGGTATCTAATGACAACAAGATGGTATGGTCTCCTGCGTATAATGCGGAGCAGCTCAAGGCGTACCAGACAGGTGCGGGAGTTGATGTGGACTGGTATGACGAAGTTCTTCGTGATGCAGGATCATTTGTTGACGGAGACGTGATCTTCAACGGAGGTAACGAGAATGCACGTTATAACGTCAGCCTCAGCTACCTTAATACACAGGGACTCTTTAACACAAAAAACACTGACAGTACAAAGAATCTCGGCTACGAGAGGTATAACATCCGTGCAAACCTCGACTTCAACATCCTGAAGATTTTTGAGTTCAGAGTTGACTTCAATGGTAGGATCGAGCAGCGCAGAAGGCCGAACTACGGAGTTACCGACCTTTTCAGCGACCTTGCAAAGACTCCTTCCAATGCATATGAAATCTATGATGACAAGGAGCTCGGACACCTTTCAGGTACTTCAATCTATCCGAACAACCCGTATGCTTCGGCTCACGAACTCGGATGGACTTCGCAGAAGGCCAGAGCACTCCAGGGTAACTTCCAGCTCAGGGAGAAACTCGACATCATAACTCCTGGTCTCTATCTTGAGGAAGCGTTCTCGTTCTACAGCTATACCTTGAGTACTTACAGCAAGACCAAGGATTATGCACGTTATTTCAACGGTCAGACAACAACTACCAACCAGACAACCTCTATCACAGCCAGCGGCTACGGCTCGGCGGGTATGCAGGACTGGAAGCAGGGACGTCTTACTGCAGGATATGACAGAACCTTTGACAAGCATGATGTATCAGCTGTCCTGAACTATAACATTTCCGCATACAAGGGTAATGACTTCTATACCTATAAGGTCAACTATCTGAACTTCAACGGAATATTTGATTATAGCTATGACAACCGCTATGTGGCGCAGGTAGCTTTCTCATACTTCGGTAACGACGCCTTTGCTGAAGGACACAGATGGCATTTCTATCCGTCTGTATCTTTCGGATGGGTCGTATCAAACGAAGACGGTCTCAAGAACAGTTCGTGGATCGACTACCTTAAGGTAAGGGCTTCATTCGGTATGGCGGGTTCTTCAGAGTCTGATGCTACATCAGTCCTCACTAACTTCTCTACCAACGGACGTTATCTTTTCAAGGACTATTATACAAGCAGCTACATCGGAGCATTCTATATCGGTCCTAACGGCGGTACAGACAATGGTTCGCTCGTTCCGATGTTCATCAAGAATCCTAACGTGGTTCCTGAATTGAGCATGAAATATAACATTGGTATCGATGCTACACTTTTCCATGGCCTTAACCTCACCGTTGATGCGTTCATGGACAAGAGAAGCAACATCCTCACTCTCGACAACAGCAGAATGGCATATTACGGAAAGCAGTATGTGTTCTCGAATCTCGGCGAGATGACCAACAGAGGAGTCGAGGCTGATTTTTCATATGCAGGCAAGAACGGTGACTTCTCATACAGGGTAAACGGTATGGTGACTTATGCAAAGAATACCATCGATTATATGAACGAAGTTACTCCTGCAAACGAATTCAGTGCGAAGACAGGCCGTCCTTACGGAACATTCATCGGTCTTGAGGCAGAGAGATTCTATGACATCAACGACTTTGACAGCGAGGGTAACCTCAAGATGGGTATCCCTACCCCTGCATTCGGTTCTGTCCAGCCTGGTGATGTGAAGTATCGCGACCTTGACAAGAATGGTGTCGTAGACCAGAATGATGTTACCCAGGTAGGAAAGTCTCCGTTCCCTGAATGGTATTTCAGCTTTGGCGGTAAGTTCGCATGGAAGAACTTCGACCTTGAAGTACTCTTCCAGGGTGCTGCCGGAATGTCAGTAAATATCCTTGACAACAAGAATCAGGTAATGGCATTCGTGAACAATGGCAACGCATATGAAATCGCCAAGGGAGCATGGGCATATTATCCTGAACAGGGTATCGACACACGTGCAACAGCAACATATCCTCGTCTTACAACCCAGAGCAACGAGAACAACTACCAGACAAGCTCGATGTGGGTGAAGAATGCAGACTATCTGAAGCTGCGTAACCTCGAACTTGGTTATAACTTCAACGCCATGAAGCTTCAGAAAGCGGGTGTGGACAACCTCAGGGTCTACCTGAGCGCTCATAACCTCCTTACCTTCAGCGGACTTCTCAAGAACTACAACATGGATCCTGAGAAGATAAGTGGTTACCCTACAATCAAATCCTACAACGTAGGCGTATCGATTACCTTCTAAAGAATGCAGATTATGAAAATAAGGACAATAATATCAGCTATTGTAATTGCATTGGTGTCATCTGCCTGCGATTTCCTCGACACTAGCGTTGACCGTAATTCGACCGGAGAGACAATCCAGACAAACTACAGCGCAATATGGGGTTTCGGAAGAGCATTCTACACTCCGATCGGCTATGGCTTCGGCATGATTGACAGCAATATCTTCGCTACGGCTTCAGATGAGGCACAGCAGACATCTGCCCAGTCCAATGTGATCTATTTCAACAAGGGTATGCTGAATGAGAATGTCAACCCTCTCTTCACATACTACAGAAACTATTATGAGGGCATCCGTGCTGCAAACTTCTTCCTCGACTATGTCAAGGACGGAAAGGGAGAAGAGATGCTTGCTCATAACAGAAACCTCGTTACTGACAAGGTGAATTATGAGCGTGATCTCCAGTCTCTTGCTTGGTTCAAGGCTGAGGCTCATGTTGCCAGAGCATACTACTATTCGGAACTTGCAAAGATGTACGGAGGCGTTCCTATCATCGAGTCACATGTTGACGATGGAACAATGATCGCCCGCTCATCTTATGAGGAAGTTGTGGATTATATTGTCAGGGAGGTAGATGACTATAAGGGTGAACTTGCTTCCAATTGGGATAAATTCAAGGACCGCGAAGGACGTTTCACTCTCGGTGTAGCTCTTGCAATCAAGGCTCGTACACTTCTTTATGCCGCTTCGCCTCTTCATAATCCGAATAATGATGTGAAGAAATGGGAGAAGGCAGCCGCTGCAGCAAACGAGCTCATCCAGCACGATTCTCTGAATTATTCGCTTGATCAAAGCTACGCATCATATTTTGTGGGTCAGAACCCTCTTACAAGCCCTGAGACAATCTATGCTGTACGTCGTTCACAGTCGAACAACATGGAGAAGAACAATTACCCTATCGCTACGCAGGGCGGTAAGAGCGGTGCGACACCTACCCACAATCTCGTAGCTGCATATGAGTATACAGGAACACCTGACCCATCAAATCCATATGCAAACCGCGACCCTCGTCTTGCTGCTTCAGTCGTTACTAACGGAAGCACATGGAACGGACGCACGATCGACCAGTCTGGAGGCGGAAGCGACGATATGGCTGCAGCTAACGCAAGCCGTACAGGATATTACCTCAAGAAGTTCCTCACAGACAACCTTAACCTCCAGCAGGGACAGGTGGCGCAGCACAACTGGGTCGCTTACCGTTGGGCAGAGGTCCTTCTCAATTATGCAGAGGCTATGAACGAGGCTTATGGTCCTGATGCAGTTCCTGCAGGATTCGCAATGTCTGCAAGACAGGCTCTCCAGCAGGTGAGAGACCGCGCTAGCACAAAGCTTCCAAGAGTTATTGCATCAGACAAGGATTCTTTCCGCGATGCAGTAAAGCATGAGAGACGTGTCGAGCTTGCATTCGAGGATCACCGTTACTGGGATCTCCTCCGTTGGAAGGATGCAATGGACGTACTTAACAAACCGGTTCTTGGTGTTGCTGTTACAAAGACATCGACAGGCTGGAGCTATGAGGTTCAGGAAGTGGCTACCCGTACATTCTACGAGAGAAACTACTACCTGCCTTTCCTCCGCTCGGAAATCGAGAACTCAGGCAATACTTTGGAGCAGAACCCTCAATACTAACAGACAGATATGAGAAAGATTTTATTTATTATAATGTCAGCCATCAGCCTCTTCGCGCTTGCATCATGCGCGAAGGGCGATGGTGACAAGGATTACGGTGTGGAGAAGGTGTATATCCCTCAGTCTATGGCTGACGGAGGCATTACCAATGTCTATAATGTACCTTCAGGAGACGGAGAATACACATATAACTTCTCCATAGAGGAACAGACTGTAGAAGTTTTCCTTGGTGTACTCCGTTCAGGAAAGCAGGCAGGTGAGGCGTTCTCTGTCAATGTGGTCGTAAATGACGCTGCCACATCTGCAAAGGCCAAGGAACTCGGAGCAGAGGTGATGAGTGCAGGTATCTACACTCTTCCTGAAAGCGTAAGCGTGCCGGCAGGTACAAACGGCAAGACCTTTCATCTCAGCCTTGACAAGGCTGCACTCAAGAAGCAGGCAGGTAAGAAGCTTGTTCTTTGCGTCGGTCTTGCAAGCCCTACAAAGTATGAACTTTCAGAGAAGGCATCAGAGGTTACAGTGCTTGTAAATGTTGATGCATTAAAACTTTAAGACATGAAGAAGATCATTACAGCAGCATTTGCACTTCTCATTGCCGCAGGCATGAGCGCACAGATCACATCTGTTACCCCTTCAGCGACAAAGGTAAAACAGTACGATGCAGTATTCTTCGAAGTTGCCCTTACTGGAGAATGGGATAACCCATATCTTCAGGAGGAGGCAGCTCTCGATATGGTCCTCACGGCACCTTCAGGCAAGGAACTCGTTCTCCCATGTTTCTATAAGGAGGGAGAAAGCGGAGCCGAGAGTACATGGGAGGCAAGATTCACTCCGCAGGAGAAGGGAAAGTATACTTACTTCTTCCGTTACACACAGGACGGACAGGTGGCTTCAGAGTCTGCTCCTGCTACATTCAAGTCTCGCAGAAGCAAACTTCAGGGTATCCTTCATGTCCGCGATAACTGGACCCTCGTTTATGACAACGGACAGCCGTTCAGAGGTGTAGGCATCAACCTCTGCTGGGAGTCACGTACGCAGGATGACTCGAAGTTCTTCTCTGATCTTCACGAGCAGCACGACAGATTCAACTTCGATGCGATGCTCCCGGATTTCGCAAAGAACGGAGGTAACTTCACCCGTATGTGGATCTGTGACTGGAATTTCCCTATTGACAGACAGACGGGTTTCAACAACCACCGTTATGAGGAGACAACAGAGTATATGAACCGCAGTGCAGTAGAGCGTCTTGACCATGTCGTGAATCTCTCTGAAGAACTCGGAATCAAGATCATGCTCTGCATGGGTCAGGGTAAGGTCGTTGCCGACCAGGCCTTCTTTACATGTCCTGATGCAAAGGTGAGATACAGGAACTATCTCCGTTATATCGTGGCAAGATGGGGTTACAGCCCTGCAATCGCTATGTGGGAGTTCTTCAATGAGATCGACAATGTTCAGCATAATGCACCGGACGGAGTCATCCCGGCTGAATATATCGTTGCATGGCACGATGAGATGAGTACATATCTCGCTGGTCTCGATCCTTTCCAGCACATCAGAACAACTTCGATCTCGCATCGTGACCTCGAAGGCCTCAATGACCTTCCGAACCTCGACATCAACCAGAAGCATATCTATAATGCGACCCATGTGGTTCCGGAAACAATCGACGCCTACATCGCAAAGCACAACAAACCATATATAGTAGGTGAGGTCGGCTATGAGTGGGACTGGTCAAAGAATTTCGATGATTTCGCAGACGGAATGAACATGGACTTCCGCAGGGCATTCTGGTATGGTCTCTTCAGCCAGACCGCCCTTACACCGATGACATGGTGGTGGGAGTGGTTCGACGAGCACAAGATGATCCCATACATGCAGAATGCACGCCTTGTAAGCGATATGATGCTCAAGGCCGGCAAGGGAGACTTCCAGAAGTTCCAGACTGTGAAGAACGGCAAGGCCGAGGCTTATGCAGTACGTTGCGGAAAGAAGACATTCGTATATGTCTACAACGGAAATGAGGAAGTACTTGATGAAATAAGTGTTGAAATCGGTAAGACAGGCAAGGTAAAGGTTTCTGTTCTTGATCCGGAGAATGTGAAGTTTGTAAAGTCATCTCCAATGAAGTCAGACGGAACCTTGAAGTTTGAAGGACTCGGTCTTAACAAATGGGAAGAAAAGATATTTGTAATAAAATAAGTCACATGACAGTCAGGAATCACTTTGTCTCTCTTCTGCTTGCAATGGTATTTGCCGTAACGGCAAGTGCCCAGAATCCTCACAAGCAGATGCTGTCTACCAACTTCGGTCTGCCTTCTCCGCAGCCGAAGGAGACTCTGCCGGTATCATCTGTGCCGGTGGAGTTCCCTCAGCTCAAGGAAAAGACTGCGGTACAGACAGTATTGTGCAATGTGTCGGAAAACGTCTGGAAGATCACTTCCGGATGGGAACTCTGTGAGGGAGACAAGGTCATGACTGATGAATGGTACAATGCAACAGTACCAGGAACAGTCCTCACTACACTTGTAGACCAGGGTGTATATCCTGATCCGTATTACGGACTGAACAATCTTGCAATTCCGGAAGACCTCTGCCGTAAAGACTGGTGGTACAGATGCTCTTTCAATCTGCCGGAAGAAATGCTGGCAAAGGAAAGTCTCGAACTGCTTTTCAACGGCATTAACTATAGGGCTGACGTGTGGCTGAACGGAAAGAAGCTCGGAAATATTGCCGGTGCATTCATCCGCGGAAGATTTGAGATCACTGATCTTGCGCAGGCTGAAAACACCTTGGCGGTGCACATATATCCGCCGGCAAATCCGGGAATTCCTCACGAGCAGTCTCCAAGGTCCGGAGGCGGAAAGAACGGAGGTTCACTCTGCCTTGACGGTCCGACATTCATCTGTTCAGAAGGATGGGACTGGATGCCGGGAGTCAGAGACAGGAATATAGGTATCTGGCAGGATGTGCAGCTCGTGGCAACTGACGGCATTTCATTCGGAGACACTCATGTGATTACAGACCTTCCTCTTCCGGATGTGAGCTATGCTGACCTTACAGTCAAGACTTCACTCAAGAACAGTCTTGATTCAGATCAGACAGTTCTCCTGGAGGGTAAGATCGGCGATCTCATCTGTTTCTCACAGGCAGTCGATGTTCCTGCTGGCGCTCAGGTGCCGGTGGAAGTGTCGGAGCTGGTGCTGTCAAATCCTGAGCTTTGGATGCCGAACGGATATGGTGATCCTAATATGTATGAACTTGAGTTGATCTGCGTTCTCGGCGACAAGGTTTCAGATACTCAGGTGACACGTTTCGGTGTGAGGGAATTGTCATACGAACTCACAGTGGACGCTCCGTCTGCAAAGGGAATCAGAATCGAGCATAATCCGCTCGCAGACAACCACATCGGCCAGCTCCTTGACCACAGAATGCTCAGAGACACTCTCGGCGGCCTTCATATTCCTTCTCTTTCAGAGGGACTCGATGTCAAGGATGTGACTGTGATTCCGAATGAAGGAATGAGCCCATACCTTATAATCAAGGTAAACGGCGTGAGGATTTTCTGCCGCGGCGGCAACTGGGGAATGGATGACATGATGAAGAATGTGTCAAGAGAGCATCTTGAGCCATACTTCATCCTCCACAAGGAGGCCAACTTCAATATGATCCGCAACTGGACAGGAGCAAGCACATCGGAGAACTTCTATGATCTCTGCGATGAGTACGGTATGCTGGTGTGGAACGACTTCTGGATCTCTACAGAGGGATTCAACCTCGATCCGCTTGATGAGGATCTGTTCATGCGTAATGCCACAGACGTCGTAAGACGTTTCGGCCACCACCCGTCCATCGTGATGTGGTGTCCTCGCAACGAGGGTTACGCTACGGAGACTCTTGAGAGAAGACTCTCGGCGATGATCCACAAGGAAGACGTGACTCGCAGATATCATCCGAACTCGCGCAACTGCAACATGCGTTGGAGCGGTCCTTGGCACTACTACAAGGACGCAAGCGTCTACTATTATTACGACGCTCACGGATTCAACTCGGAGATCGGATCGCCTTCAGTGCCGACGGCTGCGTCGATGAGAAAGATGATGCCAGAGGCAGACCAGTGGCCTATTTCAGACACATGGCATTACCACGACCTCCTGAACGGTCTTGACGAATATGTGGCAGCTGTCGACAGACTCTACGGAAAGGCAGAGAGCCTCGACGACTTCTGTTCAAAGGTACAGTTCATCAATTACGACAGCTACAGGGCGATGTTCGAATCATGGAACAGCGTCATGTGGGCAGACGGCTCCGGAGTGCTTCTGTGGATGTCTCATCCGGCTTGGCCGAGCGTAGAATGGCAGACCTATTCATGGGACTATGAGACATTCGGATCGTATTACGGCTCACGCAAGGCTTGCGAGCCTGTGCATGTGCAGATGAATCTGGATGACCACGATGTTGTGGTGCTGAACACTACGACTTCAGCTCTTGCTGACATGAAGGTAAGCCTGGCTTGCTACGATCTTGCCGGAAATAAGCTTTCTGCAAAGACTGTCAAGGACATTGACGTGCCTGCAAACTCGAAGCTCGAACTTTTCAAGGCGGAGCTCGACGGTCTTGAGGGCAACTATATGGTCCGTCTGGTTCTTTCAGACAGAAAGGGCAAGGTTGTCACAGTCAACGACTACATGATGCGAGGTGAAGGCACAGAAGACTTCACTGCATTCAACAATGTGGGTAAGGCACAGATCAAGGCACGCAGGGTCTCATCGAAGGATGGATTGACCAGATATGAGATTACAAATGTTTCAAGAAATATAGCAATGAACCTCAAGTTCAATCTTTGTGATCCGAAGACAGGGGAAATCATACTGCCCGCATATTTCAGCGACGGTTATTTCCATCTCCTTCCTGGTGAGAAGAGGACGATAGAGGTACACTCACCTTCAGCCGGAGAAATCATGGTGGAAGGCTATAATGTAGATAATACAACATTAAAATTATAAACTAATATGAGAAGAATCACAATTCTTTGCATGGCGCTGGCTATGACAGCGTTTGCATTAAGCAGCTGCGCTTACCAGGATTGGGTGCCGGAGCCTTCGAAGGGAGGTTCCGACAGCGGAAACGATTCCGGTCTGGTAATCCCTGCAGTAACTGACTTTTCTGTGTATGCTTCGATTGCACAGACCAAGTCGGTAGTTTCCGAGGAGGGTGGTCTCGCATGGACGGCTGGTGACCTCATCAATGTATTCCACGGAGTATCAGGTGAGGCGGAACTGGTTTCTGACGGAGTGGTTTTCTTTAACCCAAGGTCAGAGAAGCCGAATGAGTTCCTCGGCAAGCTCGGAAAGGAACTGAAGAGGGGATATACCTATGACTGGTACATCTTCTATCCTTACAACGAAGAGCTTGGTATCGTTGACAACACAAGTGCCGCGATTATCGGTTCGAAGGCTGACAAGGCTCAGATTCAGCAGGGCTATGGCAACAGGGCTCATGTTTCAGGAGACTATATGCCTCTCTTCGGTACTGCTACAGGTGTTGAGGAAGGAAAGACTCCGCATGCGGAACTCCACCACCTTTCTTCAGTCATTGAACTGAACATCGCCAGCTGTATGCCTACCCCTGTCGAGATCACAGAGGTCAAGGTTACTGCCGGTGAGGCAATCGTCGGTCAGTTCGTCTTCGATTTCATCAAGGGAACAGTGACTCCGGTAGAAGGCTCTTCAAGCAATACCGCTACCCTCACTGTCAAGGAGGCCGCAACTCTTCAGAACGGCGAGTCTGCCAAGTTCTATCTCATTGTAAAGCCATTCACAGCAAAGGCTGCTGACGGTCTTACAATTTCTGTAAACGGCAGCGAGAAGCAGATCTCTCTCAATGAGGATCTCGTGTTTGCTCCAGGAAAGATGACGTCGATCGACTATACTTACTACGATGTTACCCAGATTCAGGACAGCCTCCTCGGCAAGTTCAGAATCAAGACAATGTGGGTATACGGAGGTACAGGTGCAGAGTATGGCGGAGCCGGATGGGTTGACATCTACAACAAGCCATGGTGGTTCGACCAGGCTTCCGGACACAGCATTACAGCTGAACTTGACAATTATCTCGAGTTCACTCTTACAGACCTCCTCGACGGTGGTAACAAGCTTACAGGTAAGTGTGTCAACTGGGCAGGTGAGGACGGCAAGAACTGGAGCTGCTACTTCCACAACTCACAGATCAACGGTGGAGACCCTACTGACGGTAACGCACTCTATCGTCATATTCCGATCGGAGAGAGCACGTGGGTACGTGACCTTACCGTAACTCCTAACACTGTTACATTCACTGACGCATGGGGTAATGTGACAGTAGTCGAGGTATTTGAGCCTGTTCATACATTCGTGCCAGGATACAATGACAGTAACGCTGCCGGCAACACTCGTACTTTCCCAAGAACTGACGGTGATGACCTTACATTCCACGCCAAGGTAACTGCAGGAAAGGACAACTGGACTACAATCTACAATGAAATCGACAAGGTTTATGACAGACCTCGCGACTTCTTCGTGGATGTTGACAGAGTTGACGAGATCCCTGCGGCTGCCAAGACTTATGAGAAGCCATATGAGCCTGCAAGTCCATATCCGGAGACTATAGCAGGTACATACAAGTACAAATCTGATGTCACTTACGGTGGTAAGGACGGTGCAATTACAGGTAAGGGACTTACTGTTCAGTATGCTACATGGCAGCCAGCTGCAGAGCATGTGAACAAGATGAAGAATGACCTGTATACATTCACTCCTACAGGTACTGATGCTTATCAGAATGAGGTCGGAACTGTATCATTCGATGACGGTGGCGACGGTACATGGGAATACCAGCTGTACGACAACCAGAACGGAAACAAGGAGTACAATGGTATCGAGCTTTATGGCTTCATCGCTCATGACGGTTCGACAACATATGTATATGACAGAGCTGCAAGAACCATTACCTTCACAACAAGAGGTAAGGAATATGTTGTGGATTACCTGATCCCGGGATCACATAAATATCACGGTCTGTCGACTGCAGATGCAACAGCTGTAGTTCCTGAATCCGGATTCGGTATGCACTATGACATGGGCTATACCGAAGCTCGAGTAGAAGGATATGGCACAACATCAAACGGTTTTGCACGTCACTATGTATGGGCACGCGATTGGGTCCTCTGTCTCGAAAGACAATAAAATCACTAATACATAAATAACTAAAACATCTTGTAATGAAAAGATTTTTATCAATTTTGAGCCTTGTTATCTTAGGCTTTGTATCGACAGCATGCTATGACGATACAGACATCAGAGAGGCTATCGACGATCTCGATGGACGAGTTACGACTCTCGAGACTATCTGCACAGAGCTGAATTCAAACATTTCAGCCCTTACAACTCTGGTTCAGGCAATGCAGAAGGGTGACTACGTGGTAAGCGTATCACCTCTCATCGAGGATGGTGAAGATGTCGGATTCCGTATTGTATTCAAGGAGAACGGCGTTGTAGACCTCTATCATGGTAAGAATGGTGCTGACGGTGAGGATGGTAAAGATGGTACTGACGGTACTGATGGTAAGGACGGTGCTGACGGTAAGGACGGTGCTGATGGTGCAGACGGTAAGGACGGACACACTCCTGTTCTTGGAACAAAGCAGGATACTGACGGTGCTTATTACTGGACTATCGACGGAGAGTGGGTTCTTGATGGAGAAGGCAAGAAGATTCCTCTCATCACCAAGGGCGCAACTCCTGAACTTAAGATCGAGAACAATACATGGTATGTTACTTATGACGGACAGACTTGGGAGGAAGTAGGAGCAGCTGTAGCAGTAGGTATCAAGAGCATTGATACTGTAGACGGCAACCTTGTTATTACAATGGCTGACGGAAATGAGATTGCAATTCCTCTCGGAAGCCCTATGAAGGTCGTTCTCGGCGATTTCGATGCAACAGCACTTCAGTATGGCGCTGACCTTGAGATTCCTTATACTATTGAAGGTGTTGAGGGTGATGTAGTCGTATTCCTTCTTAAGGAAGGTGCTGCATTTGAGGCTGAACTTGTTGAGGAGTCAGCTCTTGCAGGAAAGGTTGTTGTAAAGCAGCTTGCAGCCGGTGTTGAAGAGGCAAAGGGCAAGGTCGGTATCTTCGCTTCTGCAGAAGACGGAACAACAGTTTCTCAGGCTGTAAGATTCGTTTCAGGTGTGTTCTACGAGGCTGAAGGCAACCAGGCAGAGTACGCAGTTGACGGAAAGGGCGGAAAGGTTGAATTCAAGATTGCAACCAACGGTACATTCGCAGTGGAGACAGGCGCAGACTGGATCTCTTATGTTCAGACAAAGGCTGTCGAGGAGAAGACTCTCGAGTTCAATGTGGCAGCAAATGAGGGTGAGGCAAGAACTGCAGAGGTGAAGATTACTTCAGGCGAACTCGAACTCGGCTTCACTGTTGCCCAGGCAGCAGCAGAAGTAGGCGGTGAAGAGGAATTTGTAGAGACTCTCGCTGGCGCATACAAGATCCAGAAGTTCTGGGTATACGGTGGTACTGGCCCTGCATACGGCGGCGCAGGCTGGGTTGACCTTCACAACAAGACATGGTGGTTCGACGAGGCTACAGGCCATGGTATCAAGGCTGAGCTTGACAACTATATCGAGTTTACTTTCACAGAAGTAAATGCAGACAGGACACAGAGTACCGGTACATGTGTGAACTGGGCAGGTAAGGATGGAAAGAACTGGGATACTTGGTTCTACAATAACAAGAAGTCTGACGGAACAGAGCGTAATCCTGAGGCTCCAAAGGACGGATCGAACTTCTATCGTCAGATTCCTATCGGAACAAGCACATGGGTACGTGACTACACAGTAACTCCTAACACTGTAACATTCACAGACGCAGAAGGCCGCAAGACTGTTCTCGATCTTCTCGAGCCAGGTTATGAGTTCACTACAGACAAGTATGGTGACTCTAACGCTGCCGCTAACAAGCGCACATTCCCAAGAACAGAGGGCGACGACCTTACATTCCATGTGAAGCTTTCAGGTTGGAAGGAGGTATGGCCAGCAAGATACAGCGAGCTTGACAAGGTATTCGACTGTCCACGCGAGTTCTTCATCGACGTTGACAAGGTTGACGAGGTTCCTGCAGAATCAAAGACTTCTGAAGGCAAGTGGGTTCCAGAACTTCCGGAGCCAGAAGAACCAGAGGTTGTTGCTACCCTAGCAGGTACTTACAAGTTCAGAGATGGAAAGACTGTCGGTGGAAAGGACGGTGCTATCACAGCTAAGGGTCTTGTCGAGCAGTACGGTGGATGGGATCCTGTAAAGGCTTCTATCAACTCAATGAAGGATGACAAGTTCACTTTCACTGCAACAGGTAAAGATGCTGCCGGCAATGAGACAGGTACAGTGACATTCGACAAGGGTACTGACGGCGCTACATGGAACTACAAGCTCCTTGACAACATGAACGATAACAAGGAGTACGACGGTACAGACATGTACTGCATCCTTTCTATCGAGGGAACAACTACATATGTATACGACGCAACTGCAGGTACTGTAACCCTCAACGCTGACGGTAGAGAGTATGTTGTGGAATTCCTCGCTCCTGGTACATACAAGTATTCTGGTCTTGATGTGACAGTTCCTTCAGCTGCTGCATTCGGATTCCACCTTGACCTTGGATACACTGAGGCTCGTGTTGCAGGTTACTCATCTACAGGCAACGGTTTCGCTCGTCACTATGTATGGGCTCGCCACCATGTATTCTGCTTTGACAAGGAGTAATTTCTTATAGGCAATATTTAAAGGCCGCATCAATTGGTGCGGCTTTTTTGTTATCTTTGTCGGGATTGAAACTAAATAACCGATATATGAAAAGAATTTTATTGCTTGCTTTTGCCATTGTGGTCACAGTGACTGCATCGGCCAGAAACTACAGCTATGATAAAGAAATCCTTTACAGGGGCACTCCTGATGAGTACACGGCAAAGATGTGCCGTCTTGATGTGGCTTACGAAGAAGGAACGGAAGGCCGTCCGGTCATAGTCTGGTTCCACGGAGGCGGACTTACAAGCGGATGGAGACATATTCCGGAGACTCTTCTTCGCGATGGCGCTATCGTAGTAGGAGTGGGCTACCGTTTTGTGACAGAGGTTTCTCTTGCAGAGACTCTGGATGATGCTGCGGCATCTGTTGATTGGGTGTTGAATAATATAACAAGGTATGGAGGTGACCTTTCGAAGGTGTATCTCGCAGGTCATTCTGCAGGTGGATATATCGTCAGCATGCTCGGTCTGAACAAGGCGTACCTTGCAAAATACGATATCGATCCGGACAAGCAGATCAAGGCTCTTGTGCCATACAGCGGTCAGGTTATCACACACTTCGCGCAGAGGCAGAAGCAGGGTATCGCGAACCTCACACCTACAATCGACGAGTTCGCTCCTCTCTTCCATGTACGTGGAAATGCAGCCCCGATGCTCGTGATTTCCGGTGACCGTGAGATCGAGCTTTTCGGAAGATATGAAGAGAATGCCTATTTTGTGCGTATGCTTCGTCTCAACGGCCATAAGGATGTGGTATTTCTCGAGGTTGACGGATTCGATCATGGCGACATGTCCGAACCGGCTCATCTTCTCTTGCTGAAATATATCAGGGACAGGAAATAAATTACAAAAGCGTGCTTCCGGACAGGAAGCACGCTTTTGTAATTATTGGAGGACATGTCAGTCTCTTCTGGCGCGTCCGATGTAATAAATGAGTGTGGCGAGTGATCCGAGTGCGGCGATTACGTATGTATATGCCGCCCATTTCAGGGCATCAATGGCCATAGGTGCTGTCCTTGAGTCAGTGATACCAGCATTCCCCAGCCATGAGATGGCTCTTGTGCTTGCATTAACCTCTACGGGAAGAGTCACAAAGCTGAAGAGGGTAGTGATGGCGAAAAGGCCGATTCCGATCCAGATGAGGTTAGGGAATACATTTATAAAGATTACTCCCGCAAGAAGCACCCACTGGACGGTATTTGATGCAAAGTTCACCACAGGGACAAGGGCTGAACGCATCCTTACCGGGACATATCCGCATGCATGCTGTACAGCATGACCGCACTCGTGAGCAGCTACGGCAGCTGCAGCCACGCTTCTGCTTGAATATACACCTTCGCTCAAGGCCACAGTCTTGGTCTGTGGGTTGAAATGGTCTGTAAGCATTCCGCTTGTCGGTACGACCTTTACGTCATAGATTCCATGATCCTGCAGCATCTTGCGTGCTACGTCTGCTCCTGTCATGCCGCTTGGCAGTCCTATTTGGGAATACTTGTTGAATCGGCTCTGCAGCATCTGCTGTACGAGGAGGCTGAGGACCGTGATAGCGATCATTATGATCCAGATGTTCATTTCTTTATAGATTTAATTGTTGATAATCGTGTCATGCTGACATTTTGTCCTGATGATGCAGGAAATCAGCTATGTCAAAGCCGGGCCATTTATGTGCAAAAATCAAGCCTGTGGCAAAAATAGCCTTTTATGTCAGATTATTTAGTAATTTTGCGTCTGATTTTAGATTGAACGCGGAAAATGTATTTGAGCAGTGACTTTTCAAGGCTGGAGATCAATCTCCAAGGATGCCTTGAGAATTACAGATATTTCAGATCGAAGCTGGAGGCTTCGACCAGGCTCCTTGTCCTTGTGAAGGCTAATGCTTATGGCCATGGAGCCGTACAGTTTGCATCCCTTATGGAAAAGGCCGGTGCAGACTATCTTGCTGTGGCTTATCCGATTGAGGGCATAGAGCTTCGTCAGGCAGGCATCAAGTCGCCGGTCATGGTGTTGACTGCAGGTACCGATTCCTTTGAACAGATAGTCAATTACGGTCTCGAGCCAGGCATACCGAACATGTATTCGTTGAAGATTCTTTGTGATGTCCTTGAAAAGAGAGGAATGACAGGTTTCCCGATTCATGTGAAGCTTGATACAGGCATGCACCGCCTGGGATTTATGTCGGAAGAGCTGCCGGAACTTATGGAATTCCTCAAGACCTGCCAGACAGTCAGGGTGAAGTCTGTTTATTCGCATCTTGCCGCTGCCGATGACCCTTCATGCGACGACTTTACCGTTGAACAGGTGGAACTCTTCAGGAGGAATGCAGACATGCTTACGGAATCATTGGGATACAGACCTTTGTATCATATACTTAACTCTGCCGGTATAGAAAGATTCCCGCAGTATCAGTTTGATATGGTGCGTCTTGGCATCGGAATTTATGGTGTCAGTGCGATTCCGGGCAACCGTCTTTGTCCTGTGGCTTCATTCAAGTGCAAGATATTGCAGGTCAAGACCCTGAAGCCGTCAGACGGAACCATAGGTTATGGACGTCGCGGAAAAATAGCAGAAGACGGGACAGTGATAGCTACAATTCCGGTAGGTTATGCCGATGGAGTGGACAGACATCTGAGCTCCGGCAAAGGAAGGTTTGTAGTGAACGGTCACAGTGTTCCGACCATTGGAAACATCTGCATGGACATGTGCATGCTTGATGTTACGGGAACAGATGCCAAGGTCGGGGATACCGTTACGATTTTCGGGGAAAATCCTACCATTTCAGATCTTGCCGAAATACTCGGTACAATCCCTTATGAGATCCTGACTTCGGTTCCTCGCAGAATTGAAAGAATCATAGTGGAGTAGCATGTTCAGATCAGCTGATCTTTAAATACTTTATAGTGGGTGTCATGATAAGTACAGACCACTTTCAAAATGATGATGTTATGGGGAATTATAACGATATGAATGCCAATAAGAAATATAGGGTCCTGTTTGTCTGCCTGGGAAACATCTGCCGTTCTCCGGCTGCCCAGGGTGTATTCGAGCATATCGTGAGGGAAAACGGAATGTCTGACAGGATCGAGGTTGACTCTGCCGGAACATATGGTGGACACAGGGGTGAGCTTCCGGACAGACGTATGCGTACGGCAGCGATGTACCGCGGCTTCAGCCTGACTCATCGTTCCCGTCAGGTTTCGGGACTCGATTTTCTGGATTTTGATATGATTGTCGCTATGGACGATCAGAATTATGAGGATCTGATGCATATGGCGCCTTCGGTTGAGGCTACGCATAAGGTGAAGCGTATGGCTGAATTCCTTAAGCTCAACAGGATGTCTTATGTGCCGGACCCGTATTATATGGGAATGGATGGTTTCGGACTTGTCCTTGATCTTCTTGAGGACGGTTGCCGGAATCTGTATGAAATGATAGTAAAGGCTGAATTTTAAAGTCAGCCTGATATGAGGGTTACGGAGTAAGGGAATCCGGTGAGAATCCGGAACTGTGCCCGCAGCGGTAAATCTCTTAACGCTCCTGCATCATGCCATTGCGGCCGTCTGGCTGTGAGAAGGCGCAGGAAGCGGAGGTGAGTCCGAAGACCTGCCGTAGTCAAGTCGAACATGGGGAGCTCGGGGGCAAGCTTCAGTTATGGCGTTTAACAAATGTTTTCAACAATTTTCTTGTCTGCAGGTCTGTTGTTTTCCGGCCTGCTTTCAGGTTCACATGAACCTGCTTCAGACACTCTGCATGCAGTGTCTGTCACCGCCGATAAAGGCGTAGTCGTTTCAAGGATAGACACTCTGTCTGTCACAAACTCATTTACATCTTCAGATGTGCTTCTTCAGAGTACAGGCCTTCATGTCGGGGACAATGGAGGTGCTGCAGGATTGAAGACAGTGAGCCTGCGAGGCTTTGGAAGTGCTCATACGGCAATCTATCTTGACGGAGTTCGTATCGGAAACGTTCAGTCAGGACAGAATGATCTCGGAATGATTCCGATGGATAATGTGGGGCCGGTGACCGTGGACTATGCGCAGAACATCGTGTCTTTCAATACTCTCCGTCCGAAGTTTACTGACCGTTCCGTTATGGGGCGGGTGCGTCTTTCAGGCGGTTCATTCGGTACCTGGCTTCCGTCTGCGAGACTTGATTTCCGTCTGTCTGAACAGATGTCTCTGTCTGCCAATGTCTCCGGAGTCTTCAGTGAAGGAGGCTTTGGATACGGAGACGGATTAGTAAGGCAGAACAACGATGTCAGTCAGGTCCGTGCCGGTGTAGATCTGTTCGGACTTATGCATAAGGGAGACTATCATGCGAAGATATATTATAACGATACCGATCGCGGAACTCCGGGCTCTGTCGACTGGCCATCTGATGACCGCCAGAAGGACCGCAATATATTGCTTCAGGGAATTATGCGGAAAAGTTTTTCGCAGCTTTATACATTGCGCTTGAGCGGAAAGGCCTCATATGATGACATCTTCTATTCAAGTGCATGGGGAGACAGCAGATATGGGCAGACAGAAATCCAGCTTAATTCCGCTCATGATTTTGAATTGGCGCACTGGTGCAGACTTTCGCTTGCAGCCGACGTCACTTGGGATGCCCTTGCATCCACCAATTATGATGCAGAACGTCTTACGGCATTTTCTGCCCTTGCATCTTCTTTCCGCGCAGGACGTTTTTCCGCTGATATTGCCGTGGAATATTCAGGTGCATATGATATAGGGGCGCTTTCTCGTCATGCCTTTTCTCCTTCTGCAAGTTTTCGTCTTAATCTGACGGATGGACTTGATCTGGTGGCCTTTGCAAGACGTGGATACAGGGCACCTGTCTTCAATGAGCTGTATTATGTCGGATATGGAAACCCCGACCTTAAGCCGGAAGATGCACTGCTTACTGATATAGGGGCAGATTATCGTCTGACGACATGTGACGGATGGACATTCAAGGCAAAGGCAGACGCTTTCTATAACCACCTGAAGGATAAGATAACTTCTGCCCCTACTGAAGCCGATCCGAATGTCTGGGCTCCGTATAATATAGGCCGTGTGCGTTCTGCTGGTCTGGATCTGTCTGCCGGATTCTTGCATTCGGGAGAGTGGAATTATTCTCTTGATGCACGGTATTCGTTACTTTCAGCTGTCGATCTTACCCCCGGATCATATTCATATGGCAGTCAGATTCCATATGTGGCCCGCCATGTGGCTGTGCTGACAGGAAATGTGGAAAGGAAGGGATGGAGCCTTGCTTCGGTATGGCATATGCGTGCAGGCAGGACAGACGGAACGGGATATCTTCCGGACTGGAACACATTGGACCTTACATTTGCGAAGTCTGTCAAAATAAGGACTGTCGGTGTGGTTACTCTTGACTTTTCCGTAAGGAATCTTTTTGATGAAAGATACGAGACGGTAAGCGGTTATCCTATGCCGGGAAGGAGTTTCATAGGTACGGTAAACTTTGAATTCTAGAATATGTTGAGCCTTTTATATGTATTGATTTCCGGCATAGCATTGCCGATAGGAGGAATACAGATGCAGTATCTCTGGCGTAACCAGCTCGGAGATGTCTACAGTCTCGGTCTTGGAAGCGCGGCCTGCCTTGGGGCAGCCGCAGCTACCATGTCCGGATGGTGCTCGCTTACGGTGGGCAGCTTCATCTGCACGTTGATCTGTACCATAATCTGCTTTTTCGTCACATTGAAGGTAAGTACGCAGAATCTGATCACCTTCGGTATCCTTTTCGGAACCTTCGTGGGCTCCCTGGGAACCATTGTGGTGACCAATGCTCCGAACGGTGATCTGCTCAAGCAGTATTATCTCTGGGGTGCGGCCAACTTCAATCTCGAGGGAGTTACGGCAGGGGATATTGCCTTCTCGCTGGTCCTCTTTGTCCTTGGTCTTGGTGCTGCCCTGTGGTCAGCAAAGGCGCTGACAAGACATATGAAGGAGGAAATGGAACTCGGCAGCACATACAAGGCCCTCCTTCTTCTTGCCATAATGTTTCTTGTCACAAGTGCCGTTTCGATCTGCGGCCCGATCGGATTCATATCTCTCGGAGTACCTAACCTGAGCCGCATCCTCTGCAAGAGCACGGATATCAGAAAGCATTATTTCATTTCCAGTGCAATGGGAATCTCGCTGCTTCTTGTCACATATGTGGTGGTGAAGTATGTGAGTTTCGGAATATATCTCCCTATAAGCGCAACAATGGCCATCATAGCGTTGCCGCTGATGGCCATTCTGTTCGTCAGAAAATAGTCTGCGCTGTCTACAGCATGAGTCCGGCTTTCACCTTGGCTGCAATCTCCTGTCCCTTTATGTGGGCGAGGATTGCAAGACCGAATTCTACGGCCCAACCCGGACCTCTTCCGGTAATGATGTTGCCGTCAACTACGACTCCTTCCTTTACATATTCAGCTCCTTTGGCTGCAAGGGCGTCTTCGAAGCCGTCGTAGCATGTCATCTTCTTGCCGTTGAGGTCTGGAAGAAGGCTCAGCACGACACTTGGCGCTGCGCAGATTGCCGCGACTGTACCGCCCTCGGCATAATGCTGCTGCATGATGTCCATCAGCTTCGGGAATGCTGCGAGGTTTGCAGAACCAGGCATTCCTCCCGGGAAGATCATGACATCTGTAGGAAGACATGGGCCGAAAGATGTTGATGCCCTGAATTCTCCGTATGCCATGTCCGCTACTACAGGAATCCTGTTGGAACTTGTCACGATCCTGTCATCATATATGGAAACGGTCTTTACATTGACGCCGCCTCTGCGAAGCATGTTGACGGTTGTGAGGGCTTCTGAAACTTCGAAGCCGTCAGCCAAGAATACATATACTCCTTTCATGAGGTCAATGGCTTTTAGAGTGCTGCAAGGCAGTCTGTAACATTCTTTTCGATGCGTGCGAGGATGTCTGTTCCTTCAGCCTTCTCGAACTTCTCACCGGTGATGTTCTCGTAGAGCTCGACATAACGGTCAGTGATTCCGTTAACAATCTCCTCTGTCATTTCAGGAACCTGCTGTCCTTCCTGACCCTGGAAGCCGTTTGCCATGAGCCACTCGCGTACGAATTCCTTTGAAAGCTGCTTCTGCTTCTCACCTGCTGCAAGACGCTCCTGGTAGCCCTCTGCGTAGAAGTAGCGTGATGAGTCCGGAGTGTGGATCTCATCCATGAGGTAGATCTTTCCGTCCTTCTTTCCGAATTCATATTTTGTGTCTACGAGGATGAGTCCCATCTTTGCGGCGATCTCTGTGCCTCTCTGGAAGATTGCTCTTGTGTATGCCTCGAGCTGCTCGTAGTCCTCACGGCTTACGATGCCCTGCGCTATGATTTCTTCCTTGGAGATGTCTTCGTCATGTCCTTCCGCTGCTTTTGTGGTAGGAGTGATGATAGGCTCCGGGAACTTCTGGTTCTCAACCATTCCCTCCGGCATCTCTACTCCGCAGATTGTACGCTTTCCTGCCTTATATTCTCTCCATGCATGGCCTGAAAGGTATCCTCTGATGACCATCTCGACCTTGAACGGCTCGCACTTGTGACCTACAGTAACCATAGGGTCCGGAACGGCGATCTTCCAGTTAGGAAGGATGTCTGTTGTGGCGTCAAGGAACTTCGCTGCGATCTGATTGAGTACCTGGCCCTTGAACGGAATGCCCTCCGGAAGTACCACGTCGAACGCTGATATACGGTCAGAAACGACCATTACGAGATATTCGTCATTGATGCTGTACACATCGCGAACCTTGCCTACATAGTGGCCGGTCTGTCCGGGAAAATTGAATCCTGTTTTTACAATTGCTTCCATTGTATAGTGTGTGTTATAGTTAAATATCTTTTTACAACCTACAAAAGTAGTAAAATTTATGATTCGCGGCTCAGGGAAATCCTACTTTCCGTCGATCCAGTCGGGATATCCTATCTTGGGAATCAGGTTTCTGATCTGTCCCGCCCTTTTGCTGACATATGCCGACGGCTTTCCGGCATTTCTGGAGAGGGGGTTGGGGAGACATGCAGCAATCAGCGATGATTCATGTCTGGTGAGCCTTGAGGCGCTCTTTCCGAAGATTTCCTGCGCTGCAGCCTCTGCACCATAGATGCCCTTGCCCATTTCAGCTACATTGAGATATACTTCAAGTATGCGTTCCTTGCCCCATATCAGTTCTATCAGCAATGTGAACCAGGCTTCGAACGCCTTTCTTACGAAGGAATGCGACGGCGGAAGGAATACGTTCTTTGCAGTCTGCTGGCTGATGGTGCTTGCTCCGCGAAGCTTCTTGCCCTTTTTCAGATGATCATTCACTGCCTTCTTCATCTCTTTCCAGTCGAAGCCGTTGTGAGTGGCGAACAGATTGTCTTCGCTTGCAATGACAGCTTTGGCTAGCTCAGGGGAAATGTTCTCATAGCTACGCCATTTCTTGTGAGTCCTGAAAGTCTCGTCGTCGCGGTATTCGATGCTTCTGCTGACCATCAGAGGCGTGAACCATACCGGCACCCACCTGAGGATGGCTACCCATGCTATGCTTATGGCTATGAATGCCAGCGGCAGCTTCAGCAGAAAGAATCTTGCTGTCTTTCCGATCAGTTCTCTTAATGGAATCATGCCTATCTGTAATCTGTCAGTTTGAGTCTGAACTTGCTGCTTCCGAAGTTTCTGAAATGCAGGCATCCTTCCGGAACACTGGTTCCCTGCCTTATTGCCTTCCTTTCCCATGTCTGTGGATCCACAGTGAATTCAACAGCTTCCTTTGTGTCCTCCCTGATGAAGCCAAGCGAACGATATACATCGCCCTCCGACCATTCCAAGTCTGCATAGCTCATGATGTCGTCCGGCTGTATTTCCTTTATGAAAGTCTTCAGGATCTTGCCCATCCCTCCGCTTATCCTCATGTCAGGCAGCGAGGCGTATCTTGTCCATTCATATGAACGGATCTCCTTGCCGTCCTTTATCCATTTCCTGGCATTGGAGAATGTGGCCACTGCTATCAGCTTTTCTGTAACGACTCCCTGCATGTTCATTTCTTGTGCGATATGTCCTGTGTGCCTTTTGAGGAGCAGTCCGTACCGGTATCTGCATTCTGCATAGCCATATGAATGATTTGCCGCAAGAAATTCCTGTGCCTGGGCCTTCTCTATGCGTCTTACCTCGCAGTTGCGTGCATATGCCTGGCTGAAAACCTCAAGATGTGCCAGAAGTCTTGCTTCCATCATGGGCCTCTGCCTTCTCCATCGGTCCTCCGTAATTATCAGTGGAAATCCTTCGAGTGCCTTGACAGTGGATATTGCTTGCCACGCCCGATCGCTTTCGGCTGCGGCTTCATCCCTTGACCTGGATTTCAATGAGATAGGAATAATGACCCTTGCCGAATTCCCGTCAAGGGTCCCGGTGCATATCACATCCATGTCATGGCGGGTCTGACGGGAACATTCAAACCCGTTGCTCCCAAGGAAAAATATGATGTCTTCTGTCAGCGTGTGCATATCTTGCAAATTTATTAACTTTTATCTGAACTTCATTATGTCTGTAATGTTTTTGGTCAGTATCTTTGTTTCCTGACATGCGTGTGGAATAGGATGGTGTTTTGTCTCCGGTGTGATGCTGGAGAAATGAAAATTTTGTCGGTTGATGAATTATTTATACCTTTGAGGGTTGAAGAAACTAATTTTAAATTCTATAGTTATGAAGAAAATCTTTTTTATGTTTGCGGCTCTCGCTGCATTTGCCGCTTGCGGTGACAAGGAAGGAGATGGCCCTATCGAGCCACCTGTAGTTGAGCCTGTGCTTACAGTCAGCGTTGAGTCTTTGACTTTCGCAGCAGAGGGAGAGTCTAAGACTTTCACTGTTACTGCAAATAATGATTGGACAGTTACCGGTGCTGACTGGCTTACTGTTACTCCACGTAGTGGTGCTGCGGCTGAGAACAAGACTGTCACAGTTTCTGCTGATGCAAATGAGACAGGAGCGGCAAGAACTGCAACTGTTGTGGTTAAGTCTGCGACTCTTACAAAGAATGTAACAGTTTCGCAGGAGCCTGTACCTGCAGAGGAGCCTGAACCAGAGAACCCTACACCAGGCGGTTCGACTGCGTCTTATCAGAGAAGCACAGATCCTGTAATGTATGCATCTGGCCTTCAGGACGGCAAGAAGTATGTGATGTATTGCAGGGCTTATGACCTTTCAACTGATGCGCCTATGTGCTGGTCGGAGTCAAACGGCAAGCTGACAATGAAGGAGTTGAACAGCGTTGTGTATACTGCCGCTGAGGTCTTTGAGTTTAAGTATGATGCATCAAAGTCATGCCAGCCTTATGACAACTACGGCAGCTATTCTGCAGGTGCGTGGAAGTCTGTTACAACAGGCAAGTACCTTGATGCTGAATTCAATCTCAATGCAGAGCTTTCAGGTGCGGTTTGGCTTGAGTATGCAAACAACTGGAACAACATGGGCGGTTCAGAGATCAACGTTCTCGACGTTTACAAGTATCCTTATACTGACGGTGTCCAGACTATCTGGTATAAGGGCGGTACTTCTTTCGAGTGGGCAAACAATGCTAATCCGGAAGGCTTCACACACCTTAACAGAAAGTGGGTTGCATACGAAGTGTCTGAACTTGCTCAATAATATTTGGTGTAATCAATAATATTTGCTATATTTGCAGCCCATTTGTGAGTTTTAGTGCTCGCGAATGGGCGCAAATTATTATTAAACAATTAATTACAAACAAAAATGCTTAAACAGTACGAAACCGTTTTCATTGCAACTCCCGTTTTGTCTGAAGCTCAGATGAAGGAAGCGGTCGCAAAGTACACTAACTACCTCAAGGAGCGTGGTGC
>JAFYLU010000015.1 GCA_017550025.1 Bacteroidales bacterium
ATGTCTGACAGTAGCTTCTGTCAAGGAGGAAACCATCAGGACCTCTGTTGTCTTCAAGATTGCAGGAGATCATAAGAAAGGCCGTGAACTGGTACAGTCCCTGTTCAACGACGCTCAGATGAACAAGGCTGCTCCGGATGGAGACATCACCGGTATGGAAAAAGCAAAATATGTTCTCGATATATTCGAGGAAACAACGGCACCTTTCAGAATGATCATCGAGATGATCAGGATAGTGATGATACTTGTCGTGATTATGTCCATAATGGGCCTCATCGGAATGAGCTTGCATTTCACGAATGAACGAAAGAATGAAATTGCGGTCAGGAGAATCTTCGGAGCGACGGAAAACGGCGAATTGATAAGAAACCTCCGATTCTATCTGATTATGACCGGCATAGCATCATTGCTTGGAATATGTGTCGCTGAATTGGTCCGCCAGCTCTTCATCGAGCTCGGAGCATCACCAAAGAATGTATGGTGGATATATGTACTCGCCGTAATGCTATCCTTTGCAATCTCCCTCGCCTCCGTCCTCTGGCAGACCCTCCGTGCCGCTCGCACCAACCCTGCCGAGGCGCTGAAGAAGGAGTAGGCCTACATTCTCTGATCTCATCCGTAAAATCAGCCAAATCACGGATAATCTACACGAAAAACGAAGTTCCATCCGTCAAATAAGCCAAATCACGGATTACACATACTAGAAGAACAACAGAATGAAAAGCTATTTAAGATTCCTGTCCAGAAACAAGCTGTACACCGCGATCGAGGTCGTGGGATTGAGTCTTGCACTGGCGTTTGTGATCGTGTTGAGTTCATATATCGTTAACGATATGAACATCAACCGGATTTTGAAGAATACCGATGACATATACCTTGTTCATAGCATTGACAACTCTTCGATTTATGATGAAGTGCCTGGTTCGTATGGACGCATTCCGCAGATCGAAAGTTCATGTTCATTTGTACAGAGCGGTAGAACGACGTCGTTATTCGATGATCTCACTACTGCCAGTCACGGAGACAGGAAGATGAATGTTTCGATACTCGGAGTATCGGATACATTCTTTGATTTATTTACATTTCCATTGACGGAGGGTGATCCTGAATCGGTGCTTGGAACAAAGAACAGTGTTGTCATTTCAGAAGAGATGGCTAATGAGTTGTTTCCCGACGGTGATGCGCTCGGTAAGAAGATCAATGTCTTCGAAAGGAATTATATGGGAATGTATGGCTCGGACGAACCACAGGAAGACTTCAATGTGGACCTTACCGTAACTGGTATCTTCAAGCCTTTCTCCAGAACTGTCTTCATCGAGCCGGACATGATAATGAGTTATGACCTCATTATAGAGAAGCAGGAAGCAATGTACCATGGAGGTATGAGAATCGGCGAATATAGTTTCATCAAGGTTGCGGAAGGGACTGACATTGATATACTAACTGAAACTCTGACAAAAGAATTCGATAATGCCCCTCATAAATACAGAGGCGCTTCCTCCAATCTTCAGCTGCAGCTCACTCAGTTTGATGACATCAAGAAAATGGATCCGGATAAATCCGTATATGCATTCGACAACATAAGGCAAGGCAGGCTGTTCGGCATTTACCTGATGATGTGCATTTTCATAGCCATAGTGTCATTACTTGATTACATCGTTCTGACAATAGCATTCAGCAGGTTCAGAATCAAGGAGATTGCGACAAGGCAACTCCTGGGAACAGACCGCAAAGGCATCATCAGAAGATGTTTTGTCGAGGCTTTCGTACTTCTGGCTATATCGTGTGTGTTCGCAATACTGATTGCTGTAGCATTCAGGAATCCTATAGGTCAGATACTTGGAGCAGAGATCAATCCTCTAGGCCAGTTGAGCGAGTATCTGATCCTCGCAGGAATTGTCCTGATTATGGTAGCCCTTGCGAGTGCAGTTCCTTCCTTCATCCTGTCATCATACAGTGCGATCAATGTGATCAAGGGAGAGGCAAGATATAAGGACAAACTCATATTCGGAAAGATATTCATCGGACTCGCCGGCCTTCTCAGTATCGGGGCTTTGTCCGTATGTTTCGGAGTGGTTCGTCAGACACGGCATTTCATAAACCAGCCTTTCGGATACGAGTTCGACAATATAGTGTGCGTGGAGTTTGCTTCTGATGAGAACAGGTTCTATGATGAAATGAAATCCCAGACTTATGTGGACAAGATCGGTGCATATGGATCTTTGCCGACACAATGGACGATGACGGGTCTGAGAAACAATACCACAGGAAACTACGATCGTATTGGATTCATTGACGGCAACAGTGACTTCTTCGACATTCTTGGTATTGATATTATTGAAGATAACACATCTGTTTCTGCTAATACTCAGGACGGAAAATGGTATGTATGCGAAAGCGCGTATGAAGGATTGTCGGAATACATGACTGACGGTATGCTGAACTTCTATAACGCAGACCCTCTTGGCGGTATCGTGAAGGATATAAAGATCGGTAACGTCAAGGAAGAAGCATACAGCAATACTCCTTTCATCAATGTCATTGATATTCCTGATATGATAGAATACGGTTCACTTGCCTTCAAGGTCAATATTGATGAGAACAAAGCCAAAAGCATGATATACGACTTCTACAGGAGCAAGGGGTATGATGACAATATGTATTTTGTGTATACCCTTCGTGAAGAGGTAGAAAGTGAGCTCAAGGAAGAGATGAACATGCTCAAGCTCTTGACAGGATTCTCTCTGATCTGCCTTCTGATGACCATAATGACTGTTGTCGGACTAAGCAGCTATCACAGCAAGACCACAGAAAAGGACAATGCTGTCCGCAACGTATTCGGATGTTCGAAGAAGGAGCTGGTGAAGAAGATCACCTTCGACTTCGTGCTTCCTGTCCTGATTTCCGCCGTAGCTGCCATCCCGGTTGCCTATATGGTCATCAGCCGCTGGCTCGAGAGATATGTTTTAAGGACTGACAACTCCCCTGTAATCTACATCGGTGCGTTCGCTGTCGTCCTCACAATAGTCGTTGCTGCAATCCTGATCCAGGCTTTCCGTATGACGCGCACCAACCCTGCCGAGGCGCTGAAGAAGGAGTAGGCCTACATTATCTGATCTCATCCGTAAAATCAGCCAAATCACGGATAATCTACACGAAAAACGAAGTTCCATCCGTCAAATAAGCCAAATCACGGATTACACATACTAGAAGAACAACAAAATGAAAAGTTACCTGAGATTCCTGAGCAGAAACAAACTCTACACCGCGATCGAGGTCGTGGGACTGAGCCTTGCACTGGCGTTCGTGATACCGATGATATGTTTCTATACGAATATAGCACGGATATCCAAGGGACATAAGAACTATAAGAACATTTATAGCCTGTGTGTTGACTATGTGCAGGTAAGTTCGCCGGGATTCGGAGATTTCCTGAAAGAGAGGGTGCCGGAAATTGACAAGGTGACCAGCCCTATCCTGAACAATGTCTGGTATGACATAGAGAACACAAACAGGAAGATCCATTATGTGGACAAGGATTTCTTTTACTTCTTCCCAGCAAAGTTCAGTAAAGGAGGCATCGATTTCCTTGACACTCCAAACGGCATCGCTGTTTCAAAGGAATTTGCAGATTATCTGGCTAAGAGCGGTCCTGTAATCGGAAGGGAGATAGATCACAACTCGAACAGATATATTGTAAACGCTGTCTTTGACGAATATGGCAGCAATGTGCTTTCCGGCTGCGATATCCTCGTGAACAATGAGGCCATCAGAAAGTCAGGCCATAATGACAATATATATGGCCATAGAGGCTCGATGACCTTCTTCTCGGTAAATCCGTCTGCAGATATGGATGAGGTGAAGGCCAAGGCCAAGAATACTATGATTGAATTCTGGGGAGAGGAATTCAGAAATGTGACATTTGATCTGATCAGATATGATAAGATTACTACAGATGAGTCCGCATTCATAGGAATAGAAAGCAATCCGACATCCTTGCTCATCATATTGGGAATACTTTGTGTCGTGCTTTTCAGCATCCCTTTGCTGAACTACATAAATCTCAGCGTCGCCCTAACAACGAAAAGAGCGAAGGAAATGGCGATGAGAAAGCTCAACGGAGCAAGCCAGAGAAACATAGTCTTCAAATACTGTATTGAATCTATGACCTTTACGGCCATATGCTTTGTTTTCGGCCTTCTCCTTAGTGACATCACCTCAGATGTATGGAATTCATTTATGAACAACACCGGAGCCGGAACCGGCAACTTGGCTTTGTCGTGGACACCAGCCAACATCATTATTTTCATTGCGTTGATAATCATTACGGGGCTCATCTGCGGAATAACGCCGGCTATGATTGCTTCACGTTTCACTCCTCTGGATATCACTAAAGGAGATTTCCGCTACCACAGCAAGAAGATAATGAGCAGAATCTTCATCGGATTCCAGAGCCTACTATCCGTTGTACTCATTGCAGTCACTTTATATATGGAGGCTGAATTCAACAAACTGCGTAATGTGGACTACAACTGCGATGTCGATGATGTGTTCTGGTACGCACCGAGAAACGGAAAATTCAATACAGAAGGAATGCTCGATATCCTGAAAGGAAGACCAGAGATACTGAATATCGGTATGACGGACAATATTCCAGGATCTGCATCACAGGGTGCGGTTCAGTATTCCGATATGGGATTTGCCTTATATTCATATATCCGCTGCGACGCGGATGCATTCGATTCGTTCGGTTTTGACATCTTGTCACAGGCAAGCGATGATAACAAATATGGTATCTGGATGACTCCGCAGGCGCAGCAGAAATGTGATGAAATCCCCGGCCTTTTGGAAAAGATCCTCCAGACAGAGAATATCAGCACGACCAATATAGCAGGCATGATTCAGGATTACCCGTCACTAAGCGACCGTCCTGGTGAAGCGATCACATTTGTCCTGGTAACTCCGCGAGAAAACATTTGGCTGAAGCAGCTGGCTATAAAGACCATTCCTGATCATGCGACAGCAAGAAAGATAATCGCGGATGCATACTCGGAAATATCCGGAGAGGAAATTACGGACATCATGCATTTCGGCTATGCTTCAAGCTATGTGATGGAGGTTCACAAAGGCAACATTTCAGAAGAAAAGGCTATGGTAGTCCTCATTAGGACCATGATGATTCTGGTAATACTTATGACTATGCTGGGACTCACGGGTATGAGCGTTTACTTTGCGTCCGAAAGAAGGCAG
>JAFYLU010000016.1 GCA_017550025.1 Bacteroidales bacterium
GACGGGACTCGAACCCGCGACCCCCGGCGTGACAGGCCGGTATTCTAACCAGCTGAACTACCGCACCAATTGTTCAGACTTATGCGTTTTTCTCGAACGCGGATGCAAAGGTACGCAAAAAATCGGAATCTCCAAATTTTTGCGTACCTTTTTTTGACTTTTCTGCGATTTTTCTGCTATCTGACCTCGATTTCGCGTTTTTCGTCCTCAATTTTCACTTTATCAAGTTTGGGGATCGTTACTTTGAGAACGCCGTTTTCAACGGTAGCGCCAATGTTTTCGCGGTCCGCATTGTCAGGGAGAAGCATAGTCTGGCTGAATTTTGAGTATGAGAACTCTTTTCTCAGGTATCTGCACTCTTTTCCGTCATTTTCTTTCCCCTTGCAGCCGCAGTCTTTCTTTTCCATTTCGATCACAAGATTACCGTCTTTGTTGAGGTGAACCTTGAAGTCATCCTTGCACATGCCCGGAGCGGCAAGGTCGAGTCGGTATTCGTTTTCCTTTTCGATTACATTGATTGCCGGTACTGTTCCGGTCATTTTTTCCAATGCTTTGTTTTCAAAAAAATCATTGAAGAAATCCGTGAGGCCGAATTGGCCGCCATATCTTCTTGATGGTAACATATCTTTTTCTCCTATCTGTTAAATTGTTTTATATAATGCCTGCCTCGTTGTAGAGACGTTCCATAAATATCAATATCCAGACCATTTCTGATGCATGAATGTTGTAAATTTCCTATATTTGTAGGCTGCCATGTAAAAGGTGGCCCTGACAGATGAAAGAGGAAGGAAAAATCATTGTAAGAAGAGCAAAGGTCAATAACCTTAAGGACGTGACGGTGGAGATTCCGCGCGGCAAGTTTGTCGTAATAACCGGCATTTCCGGTTCAGGAAAGTCTTCTCTTGCGTTTGACACTCTTTTTGCGGAGGGACAGAGAAGATTCGCGGAAAGCCTGTCGTCATATGCCAGACAGTTTCTCGGCAGGATGTCAAAGCCTGATGTGGAACTGATCGAAGGTATTCCGCCTGCCATCGCAATAGAGCAGAAGGTTAATACAAGGAATCCCCGTTCTACCATAGCTACAAGTACGGAGATATATGATTATCTGCGTATGATCTACGCCCGTATAGGCCGTATCTATTCCCCTGTAACCGGAGAGGAAGTGAGATGTCATACCGTCAATGATGTAATGGCGTATATTTTCGAAGGCGACGCTTCGGCAGTATATATATTGTCTGATCTTGGCTGGAAGGATCGTGAGGACAAGGTCGAGTTGATGCTCCGTCTGAAGGAGGAGGGCTATTCGCGATTCTTTACGGACAGAGTTGTCAGGATAGAGGATGTGATGCGTAATGCTGAGACTGGAGACTATCCGTCAGAACTGTATCTGCTTGTGGATCGTCTGAAGCTTCCTCATTTCAAGGATTTCCTGCCGGTGGAAATGGACCAGACTGACTGGGAAGATCTGAATACCCGTCTGCACTCATCTGTAGAGACTGCGTTTGACAAGGGTGAGGGCTGCCTGTATGTTAGAAAGGAATATTTTGAAGGCGGATCTTCGATCAAACCCTTTGTCAATCGGTTCGAAGCTGATGGTGTCGAGTTCGCAAAGCCGGATGAATATCTTTTCAGCTTCAACAGTCCTTTGGGAGCATGCCCGGTATGCGGAGGTCTTGGCCAGATCATAGGTATAAGTGAGGATCTTGTGGTTCCGGACAAGAGCAAGACCATATATGACGGAGCTATCGCATGCTGGAGAGGTGACAAGATGGGATGGTTCAAGGATCTGATCGTGAGGAACTCTGCCCGATATGAGATACCTATCTTCGAGCCTTACTGCAACCTGAGCCAGGAAGTGAAAGACAAGATCTGGAAGGGTTGTCCGGCAGAGACGGAAGAAGATTCGATAATTGGATTGAATGAATTCTTCAGGTGGGTGGAGGCTAACCGTTATAAGATACAATATAAATATATGCTCAGCCGTTATTCGGGAAGGACAGTTTGTCAGGAATGCGGAGGAAGCCGCTTGAGGAAGGAGGCCCTTTATGTCAAGGTGGGAGGCAAGACCATTCATGAGCTCCTGTGCATGAATGTTGATACACTCCTTGATTTCCTGCAGAACATAAGCCTGGCAGATTATGAGCATCAGATTGCCTCGAAGGCGATCGAGGAGATAGTGTCGAGACTAAAGTATATACAGGATGTCGGACTCGGATATCTGACCCTGAACCGTACCTCAAATACATTGTCCGGAGGTGAAAGCCAGAGAATCAACCTGGTGACGGCGTTGGGAAGTTCCCTGGTCGGCTCGCTTTATATTCTTGACGAACCGAGTATCGGATTGCATCCTCGTGATACTGAAAGACTTATCTCGGTACTGAAGCGCTTGAGGGATATAGGGAATACGGTCGTTGTCGTGGAACATGATGAAGAAATCATGAGAGCGGCAGACCTGCTGATAGATATAGGCCCGAAGGCCGGAATCAATGGTGGTGAGATTGTCTTTGAGGGACGTTTGGGTGATGAATCCGAAGTGCAAGGCCGTGAAAGGTCGTTGACACTTCAGTATCTTGAGGGAATACGAAGCAGGTATGTCCGTCAGAAGAGACAGTGGACTTACTCGATAAAGGTCGAAGGTGCGATGGAGCATAACCTGAAGGACATAAATGTGAGATTCCCTTTAGGAGTGCTTACAGTAGTCACCGGAGTCAGCGGCAGCGGAAAGTCATCCCTGGTGGGAGATATACTTTATCCGGCCCTGTACCGTGAACTGAACCATACCGGTGCTGCTCCTGGAACATTCCGTGGATTGTCCGGAAACATAGACCGCATCACACAGGTGGAGTATGTGGACCAGAATCCTATAGGCAAGAGTTCAAGATCCAATGCGGTTACATATCTGAAGATATACGACGACATCAGAAAGCTTCTGTCAGACCAGCAGTATGCCAAGATCAACGGATATACGCCTTCGCATTTCTCTTTCAATATGGATGGAGGCCGATGCCCTGAATGTCAGGGTGAGGGCTTCGTGAAGATCGGCATGCAGTTCATGGCCGATGTATCCATGGTATGTGAGGCTTGCGGAGGAAAGCGATTCAAGCCGGATATCCTGGAGGTGAGGTACAAGGGGATGAATATCGACGACATACTGAACATGAGTGTCGAGGAGGCCATTGCCTTCTTCTCTGCCCAGGAAGACCAGACTGCGAGGAGGATTGCCGAGAGGCTTCAGCCTCTTGTGGATGTGGGCCTTTCATACATAAAGCTCGGACAGAGCAGCAGCACTTTGTCCGGCGGAGAAAGCCAGCGCATCAAGCTTGCTTATTTCCTGTCCATGAATGATACCGGGTCCAAGGTCAAGAACCAGAAGATTCTCTTCATTTTTGACGAGCCTACGACAGGACTTCATTTCTATGATGTGGAAAAACTTCTCAAATCATTCGATGCACTTCTTGAAAAGGGACATTCGATTGTTGTCGTTGAACACAATATAGATGTGATAAAGGCGGCGGATTGGGTTATCGATCTTGGTCCGGAAGCCGGAACAGGCGGAGGTGACCTTGTATTTGCAGGTACTCCGGAGCAGCTCAAGGACTGTCAGGAATCTTATACTGCGGGTTATTTAAGGTAGATTTACTTCTATTATATACAGGGCGGCGTCATTTATGGGGTCGCCCGCTTCCATGTATATAAGCCCTCTGCCCGGTCCGGTGAGGGTGAGTACAGCTCCGCGGCCATCTTCGTCGATTTCATAATCATATATTCCTTCGGCCTTGTCATCTTCCATATATTCTGCTCCTACATCGAAGGGTGTGTCTGACGGCGAAAATTCGCACCATATATGTATTTTGTCTCCGATGTCTCCCCTTATGTAGCTGGATGGGTATGATGCGAAATATGGGTTTGTCCTGTCAGCTATTCCGCTTTTATCCACCCTCCAGCTGTCTTCTGACAGCCCGTCGTCTTCCGGAGATACCGTGATGTGGTAATGACAGTTGCGCTCCACATCCAGACTGTTCCTGTCCTCTCCCAGATAGAATCTGTATATCAGGCATTTGTCAGCGCTGTACCTGCTGTCTGACTGATATTCTATTTCGAGCTCGATATATGAGCATGTTTCTCTTCGCAGGTCGTTCTTGTCGAATACTTTCCCGCTGTCATGAAATATGTCTTCGTCAAGCCTTCCCTGCATGTTTTCGAGCATATAGAGGGATATTTCCCTGCTTATTCCGTTGCCTGCATTTGTGTTGAGTGCCGCTGATCCGAATTCATCATGGCGGAACCCGACAGGGAAGCAGTCGTCTGCATTCCGCACCTTGCTTGGCGCAAAAACCTGCATCCTTCTCGGACAGTTGCCTATTCTTGCGGATCTTACCACCATAGTGACATCCTCGGAAAGTCTGGTCCTGTCCATCTTCAGACTGATCTTGGCCATCAGTCTTTTCAGAGATAATGATATTTCCGTATCATTGTCCACTGTGATTTCCTCCATGGCGTACATGGGAATGCCCTCCTTATATTCATCCGGGTAGGCCAGGTGACATGTCAGTTCTGAAAGCTCTTCGATATGGTCTGCGTATATCCTTCTTCCGAAGTTGGCGCATGCGCAGAATGTGTATCTGACATTCCGCAGGAGCTTTACCTTGCAGGAAGATAAGTTACCTCCCTCCATCCAGATGCATTCTTCCGCTTCTCCATGAGGATTGAAGATGATCAGACTTATGTCCTTTATCAGGTCTTCGTCTGGCGCATCTGCCTTGGTGAGGAAGTGGCTGTTTCCAAAATGTACACTTATTTCTGTCTTTTCCCTTTCCTGTTTTTCAGCAGTGCAGTTACACAGGCACATGGCAGAGGCTGCCGATATGGAGACCAGCGTCAGAAGCCTACCGTATAACCTTCTTTTTCTATCCATGATTCTTCTTCAAATATGATGTTTACTTCTTCTGTCCTTACAGGGATGTCGGGATCTGTCGTTCCCTTTCTTGTTATCTTTATATCAAAGATGTAGCTCTTTCCTCCTGAAATCCCATTGCCCGGACCGCGGCTGATGTCTATAGGCCAGTAATAGGTCTTTCCAGACACCTTTCCTTCAATCACCATTCTGGTGACCGGAGTGCCGGGACTATCTTCTTCGGCCATATTGGGGTAGCAGTAAAGCCTGATGTCCTCCTGTATGCCGTCCTTTCCGATGCTTTTGTCTATGTGTTTGATTATCAGCGAGCTGTCTCGAAACCTTGCCAGGTCGTATCTGTTGAGGAAGCCTGCGTTGATGATTCTTTCCGGCATGGAACCCTCGGAGCTGTAAAGTCTTCTCGTGGCGTTTACATTTGTAAGGTAGACCTTTGCGTCCGTTATCCTTTCCCCGTCATACGGCCTTCCCTTGAAGTCGCATATTAGGGAACGGAGCACGATTTCGCATGTGAGGGGGCTCATTGGAATTTCAGTATTAGGCAGGCCAGGATACATGAAATCCGGGCCGGATGCAGGTATCTTCGCCTCGCCTGTCATTACCGGATTTTCCCTGGACTCGTCTTCAAGGTTGAAAGATATCTTTTCCAGGGAATGTATGGATCTGATCAGGGGCCATTCACCTTTGCCTGTCCTGCTGTTTGCGCATATGTGTATGATTCTGTTACCTGCGCTTGACATTATCCTGCCGTCCCATTTTTCTGGCTGGTCAACTCTCTGATAGCAGTCGAGCAGTCTGGTCTCGTCATCTCTGAATACAAAGATATCAAGAGTCTGCATTGCCGTGTGAGGGCTTTTGGTTATCGATAGGGTAGTGGCGGTCCTGCTGGCCGTGTCCGGCACTATTGCCGGACTGCAGCCGTATGTTACAGCCGGGAGTATGTTCAAAAATATGATGCCCAGAACGGACCAGGATGAAAACGAGCAAGATAATAATGTATAGAATTTAGAGATCAACTCCCGGCATTTTACAGATTCATGTTTCATATCAGAAAATATAGTTTATGCAAAGTGAAATGTTTCCGGCTTCATGGGATCTGTTCCGGATGCGTTCCAGCACTCCTGTCTCGTATTTCAGGCTTAACGCCGATCCTTTCCAGATCCTTATCATGTATCCGATTCCTGCAGACGCATCTGTCTTGATGCTGTCTCCGACCTTTATGCCGATACTGACGAACGGGCCGGTGTATGTCCCCTCCGGCCAGTATCTCAATGAGATGCCTCCTGTATGACTTCCTTGTGTCTGTATCTTCTCTGTGTCTTCCATGTCCTGCAGTATCCGCTGATGTGTGATTTCTTCCTTGCCTTTTTTCTGGTGCATATGGGTTAATATCGCTTCGGCTTCTGCCGACCATCTTGAGTTTACTTCATGGCTGATCTCAACTCTGAATCCATGTTCTGTCAGGGCATGGAACAGGTCTGTTCCAACCATGCTTTCTCGTTTTGTCCTGTCTTGCGACAGGCATGCAGCCGCTGTTGCGAGCATAAATAGAATGCTGATTGCGATCTTCATTTTTTTTGCAAATCTATGTGGCTCCTGTGAAATCGTCCTGCGATTTAAAAAAAGAAAATCGAGATTTTTCCGTTTTTTATGATCATGTGATTTTTTTGATATCCTATAAAATATTTTTTTAACGTTTTTTAGCCCGGATGCATAGTTGCCGCTATGACGGAAGCAAAATAAATCCTATCTTTGATAGGTTTATCATTGAAAGGATTATGAAGTTAAAGAGACTATTCGGAAGGTTATTCGCAAGACGACGCAGATTCGTTCCGGTGCTGGCCCAGCAGGCCACCTTCCTTCAGCATGCATCTGAAGCCCTGTGTGCCATGACCGAGACTATGGATGTGTCAAAATGGCGAAGGCTGGAAAAAGAAGTCAAGATATGCGAGGTTCAGGGCGATGCTGTGCTTGCCGATCTTCAGGAGCAGCTTTATGAGAACTTCATGACAAGCATACGCAGAAGCGACATGCAGTCCATAGCCATGAGTATAGATGAGTTCCTGGACCATATCAATGACTCTGCGAAGTCAATCCTTCTATATATGCCTGAAAGGATAGACCCGCATATCCGCGATATTGCGCAGCTGATACATGCTGATGCCGATGCGATAAGAAACATGATGCATTATATCGGCAACATGAAGAAGAATTATACGCAGATCCTGATGCAGTGCGACAGGATTACAGAACTCGAGCATGCTGCTGACGATGCATTTGCAGAGTATATAGGTTTCATATTCACCAAGGAATCCAATCCTATAGAACTGATAAAATACAAGAACATAGTCGAAGCTTTCGAAGCTACGACTGATGCTGCAAAAAGGGTCTCTGACAGTGTCCGGAAGATGATTATGAGATACTTCGACTGATCATCCATTCAGCTATGGCCTCGGATGCATGTCCGTCGTCGTATATTCCTATGTTAGTGTCGAAGAAGGTTGTCACTTTATTGTCGTATTCGCTCCTGTCAAATGATGCGAGGTTGCTCAAGAGCTCTTCCTGTGTCCTTGCAAGAGGGAACGGCAGTTCGTCAAACCTGAAGTAATATCCTCTGTCATATTTCTCAATGTCCGTAGCGTAGAGCAGGCACGGGCGTTCAAGCATGGCAAAGTCGAACATGGCGCTGGAATAATCAGTGATCAGCATGTCGCTGACGCACAGAAGTTCCTGCATGTCATGATATAAGGTCGCATCTGTAACCTTTTCATATGCAACGAGTCCGGATGTGTCCACCTTTCCTATGAGGTTAGGGTGCAGTCGTACCAGGACGCGTACCTGTACACCTCCGAATACCTTTTCAAGTTCCGGAATAACCTTGTCCCAATTGATGCTGTACGGTGACAGGTCGTTGCCTCTTCTGAATGTAGGTGCATACATCACTATCTTGTCGCTGGAAGATATGGAATAAAGTTTCCTTACCTTCGCGTTGAGACTGGCCCTCTGTTCCATGTCGAAGAAGATGTCGTTTCTCGGGATACCTTTCTTCAGTATCTCTCCGCTGTACCAGAACTTGTTTTCCATCAGATCTGTCTGGTAGCGGCATGAGGATGTCATCAGGTCGCATACCTTGGAGTCAATCTTTGACTTTTGGACATAACTGTATCCCAGCTTTTCTTCAGCGTCTTTTTCAATCTTCTTGAGAGCTACGCCTCCATGCCAGAGCATGAGATATTTCTGACCTGGCCTTTTATGCCAGTAGATCCTGTATGGGTCTGTCCTGGAGTTTGTTATGAAGAATTCGGCGCTGTTTACCAGCTTGTAATATTCAAGCGAGCGGAATCTTACGCATTTGATCCTGCTGTCAATGCCGGATATGTCCACCTTCTTCCTGAATACCCAATATATCTCGAATTCGGGATTGTTTTTGAGAAGATATTCTGTCAGGTAGCGCGGGTTGCAGCTGTACTGCTTGAAATTATATGCCCAGCACATGACCCTTCCTTTCTTTACCTGCGTAAAGCTGCTGCATGCCAGGGAAAATAAGTTTCCGAATACTTTTACAAACCTGTTGAGGCCCCATGCTATGGCCGGTCCCAAATTCTTCATCTCTATTGCGTTTTTCTTTCCTTGGTCAAAGGTACTAATTCTGCAGGTTTTATGAAAAGAAATGATTACATTTACAGATTGATATCTGGCTTGCCAGCAAAAAATGACTTATGATGGAAAATGTTGATTTCAGCAGATATAACCCGGAAGGCTCTCTTTTGAAACGTGACCAGAAGGAACTTTTAAGGATACTGAAGACCATAGCTGCAATCTGTGATGCCAATGGAATACAGTGGTGGCTGGATTCGGGTACCCTTCTGGGAGCGGCAAGGCATAGGGGGTTCATACCATGGGATGATGACGTGGATATAGTCATGCTGAAAGAGGATTATCTGAAGCTGGAGAAGATCTTGTGTGCTATGGATGATGAAGAGTTTGTTTTCCACTGCAGCAAGACGGATAAGGATTATGTAAATGTCTTCGGCAAATTCAGAAAGAAGGCAGGAGATACTTCTGTGTCCAGCAAAAGGTATGAGTACTATAAATATAACGGCATAGGGCTGGATGTATTCGCTCTGGAAAAGACGAACCGTATTTCAGCTGTTCTCGGGCGTTTTTTCTACAAGACCCTTGTCAACTATACTGTGCATATTCGCTGCAGGGCTTTGAGGCATGCCCTGATATCCTTCGGACAGGCCATCTGCTTCTGGGGAATTTTCCCTCTGCTCAGGCTTTTGGGCAAGATCAACCCTAAGGGGGAGTATCATTATATGATAGGTACAGGATGGGCGAAGCCTGCTTTTGACATTGAAACCATCGTACCTGTCTCACATCTTTCTTTCGAGGGCATAGATATGCCTGCGCCCAAGGATGCGGATGCCTATCTGAAAGTTCTTTATGGAGATTGGAAAAAACTCCCTACAGAAGAACAGATCCGTAAGGCCATTCACTGTAAGGAGTATAGGGAAGAAATATTCGGACCGGATACGGCTAGCCGATAGGGCAGAATATGTTCAGGAACAGTTCTGCACACCAGAGCTGCCATTTCTGGTTTCCGGTAAGTGTTTCCATTGGTATGTCCTTGCGGAATTCAGGACGTACGGGGCCTGACCATTCCTTGAAGATCGAATCTACAGGACGTGGCATCGGAATCTTGAAAGGTATTGGAAGTTCCGGATATATCATCGCAAAGAGTTCGCGTATGAGATATTTCGGCTCTCCGCCTCTGATCCTTGCCATATCCATAGGTTCAGCCATTATGGTGCGTGCGTACGGATCGTAGTACGGCATATGGGCAGCCCTGAACGCATTCATATATGAGCTTGAACTTTCAATCGAAAACACTTCGTCCATGAATTTCATATAATCTATCTTCTCTTCAGGCAGTCTGTAGCGTTCGTAAAGCTCGCTCATGTCCGACGGCTCTGTAAGGACTTTCTCCGGCTCGAGGAATGTATATCTCTTTGCGAACTCGTCAAAGCCCCATTCCTTTGAAATGAGCTGGTCCATGCCTCCGAAGATAAGGTCGGCGCTTTCTCCTACGATGACTATGTCAACGCCGTCGTTCTGCGCCATAAGAGCAGCCTTGTATATCTGCGGCTCGATGGAATGCACAGGAGCTCCCTTTGCAGCCATTACGATAGGAGTATATCTCTTGTAGTCGTCAAAGTCGATGTTTATGAGGTGATGCACGAGATTGAATTTCTCGCAATAATAGCTGGCGCGCTCTACGTCGGCATTGAATACACCGGAGTCGGAGGTGAAGGTGTATGCATGGCTTCCCGGCTTGAGGAAATGGGCCAGATTGGCGCTGTCCATTCCGCCTGAAAGCAAGATTCCTATGTTTTCGTACTTGGAGTATAGCTGGTCGAACTGCTCTTTGATGAAGTCGTAGATGTCAGCGGCTGTAGTGACCGGATGTCTTTCTGCATCCGCCACCGGCACGAAGTTCTCGTGCTTGAGTCCCTTACAGAAGTCTTTTCCGTCTTTCCATATGTAACGAAATGATATATACGAGCTTAAGCAGTAATTTCTGTCAATCATCTTATGTCTATTTTAAGTCGTTCAGATTGTCTTTGCGTACGGCATTCAATGCCTCTGTGATTTTTGTACTTGAGATGCCCTTGGTGTATGGGAAGTACACGATCTTGATACCTGCTTCTGCAAATTCTTTCTCGTACTCCTGCCATTTTTCAGTACCGTACCAGTCGTCTCCCACGAACAGTATCTGCGCACCTATCTTCTTGCAGGCAGAGAGTTTGTCCATGTCGTGCTGGGGAATGGCTGCGTCAACATATTTGATCGACCTGATTATTTCGATACGGTCTTCGAAGGGTATCATGGCCTTTTTTCCTTTGTATGCGACCAGTTCGTCGACAGTGACTCCGACTATAAGTTTGTCGCACATTCCTTTTGCGCTTTTAAGCAGGTTGAGATGCCCGATATGAAAAAGGTCATAAACACCTGTAGTATATCCTATGATCATTTGTCATTCTTATTTTACAAGTTACACAAAGGTAAAAAAAAATGCATAAATTTGCATAAATAATATAGTAATCGGAACTGTTCATGGATGTCGTAATCACATATGTCGATGGTAATGATCCGGTCTGGAAGGCGGATTATCAGAAATATACGAATATACCTGTGATGCAGAAGCGTTTCAGGGATTGGGGCACATTAAGGTATCTGTTGCGTGGAATAGAAGTGAACATGCCTTTCATACGCAATGTTTACCTTGTCGTGTCACATATTTCGCAGGTACCGCAGTGGGCCGATCAGAATAATCTTAAGATTGTTCTGCATAAGGATATCATACCGGAAGAATTTCTTCCTACGTTCAACTGTAATCCGATAGAGATGCATCTGCACAGGATACCGGGTCTCGATGAGGAATATCTCTATTTCAACGATGATATGTATCCGGTGGCAGAGTCCAGGGCAGAGGATTTCTTCAGGGACGGCAAGGCTCTTATAGGTTATTACAGACATTATCTCGCTTCCGGCATGTACAAGAAGATATGCAGGAATTCAGACCGGCTGGCCAGAAAGGCCCTTGGCATGAAGCCTTCATGCGCCTTTGCACGTCCGCAGCATATCTGCTCTCCTATGTTCAGAAGTGAATGCGAGCTGGTTTATTCTTTGGTAGAGGAAGAAGTCAGGAAGACATCTGCATGCCGTACCCGTACAGAAGAGAATCTGAATCAATATCTTTTCCTTGACTATCAGTATTATAAAGGTCGTCTTTTGCCACAGGTCGTTACAAACAAACATATTTCTGTTGCCTTGACCTCTGCTGCAAAGCTCAAGAAGGCTATACTTGAGCCGAAGGGCAAGATGCTGTGTGTCAATGATGTGCATTTGAGCGAGAAACGATATGAGTCTCTCCGGTCTGCCATGCTTGAAGCTTTTGAGCAGAAGTTCCCTCAGAAATCAAGATTCGAGAAATAAGAGTATGGAGAAGAGTGTCGTAATATCTCTGGTGGTTCCTGTCTACGGTGTCGAAAGATATATAGCTGAATTTGCAAGGTCTGTTTTCAGCCAGTCATATCAGAATGTGCAGTATGTCTTTGTCAATGATGGGACGAAGGATAATTCCATTCAGGTCCTTAATGACGTGATAGATAATGAATTCAGTCATTTGAGGGAGAAGGTTCTGATAGTAGACAAGCCTAACGGGGGACTTCCGGCTGCCAGAAAGACTGGCCTGGAGCATGTCACTGGTGACTATGTATACCATGTGGATCCGGATGACTGGCTCACGCCCGGTTCGTTTGAAAGCATAGCTGCGAAGGCGCAGGAAACGGATGCGGACATCATCTTCTTCAATTATGTCAAGGAGTATGAGAACCGCTCTTCAGTCAAGAAGGAGAGGCCTTATTCAATAGAAGAGAAGGCTTTATATGCACGTAATATGTATAATCACAAGGCTTATGGAACCTTGTGTAACAAGTGCGTCAAGCGTAGCCTTTATAAGGAAAATGAAATTTTCCATCCAAGATATTCATATGCAGAGGATTGTTTCCTTTCTGTGCAGCTGGTCGGTCGTGCAAGAAGCCTTGCGTATCTCGATATGGAGATATATCACTATAGGAAAAACAATCCGCATTCAATAACTCATAATGGCCGTAGAAAACGCAAGGAGGAGTACGCACTGAATTTTCTGAATCTGTATGAATGTTATCGTGAAGTGCCCGAGAACGAAAATCCGGTTTCCGTGATTCAGGATGATGTGTTCATGCAGGCAGGATGGTATTCCATAGCTTATGGCCTGAATCTTTTCAAGAGGTTTGATTATCTGGCTTCCAATGTCAGAAAGGCCAGGTTGAGCACAGGTACAGATGTCTGCCTTCCCCTTCAGCTGCTGGTGAAGCTGTATGCCTGCTTTCTTTAGTATCAGGCTTTAAATCTTATCTCGTACAATGCTTTTGCCTTCTCGGAGTAGAAGTATGAGTAATCGTACCATAGTTTAAGGAAACTACCGGTATTTACCCCGTTACACTCCTGATATATGGCCCAAAGATACCAGCAGTAAGATGCGATTGCTGTGTATGCAAGATAGTGGCTGAGTTCTTCGCTGTCAGGATCATGTCCCAGATATGCCTTTATTGCTGAAAGGGCTTCTTCATAGTTCATGTCTGAACATGCTATGAACGAACCGAGATCCTGGGCGGTATCGCCCTGTCCGGAGTACTCCCAGTCAATAAGTGTCATATCCATCTGTCCGTTCTTTGAACTTATGAGGAAGTTTGCAGCAAGAGCGTCGCAATGGTTAAGGCATTCAGGCCAGCCGTCTTTCAGTGTAAGTCTGTAAAGAGCTTCAATTCTGTCATAGAGCTGGTAGAAGTCCTCTGTATCATCTTTCCCAAGTGCCTGTATCTTTTCAAGAAAGTCCTTTGCCTGATCCCAGAGTCTGTACGGGAACTCTGACTGAATGTTTGCCTCATGGAGTCTGGACAGGAGCTTGAGGGCCTTTTCAAGTTCTTCCGGATTATGATAATCAAGAATACGGGCGTCTTCTATGAAATAAGAAAGTTTCCATCCCTCTTCCGGATGCATGAATATGAATGAGTTGTCTATGTCCAGCTCTTTGGCCACCTGCATGCTGAAGTACTCGCTTTTTCTGTTTATGAAGGCTTCTGTACCGTCTCCCGGATGTCTGTAGACATATTTAAGCCCGTCTTTAGTGCATGTGAATCTGAATGATGAGTTGGTCATGCCGTTCTTGAGTACACAGATGTCTGTAATGTCCTTTTCCTCACAGTCGAGAACCTGGCTTATGTTCTTCATTATTCTGCAGCCGGAATCATTGACATATTTTGTGTCAAAGGCTCTGAGTTCGGCGAGTGAGTCAAATTCTTCGATGTCATGGTCCTTGTATCTCCTGACCTTCATGGCAGGAAGTTCATCTATATGTCTGATATAGACGTCCTCCCAATATCCCATCCTTGTGGACTCTTCATCATATGCCTTCAGCATGATTTCTCTGAATTTTATAGAGAACTCATTGCTGAAGAATACATGGCCCAGCATGTACCATGCGTTGCTTCCGCCGATCTTGACTTCCCTGATGTTGTCATCTTCGTCTATTGTCATGCAGTATTCGCCGGTAGCTCCATCTGCGTACAGGGCAGAGTAATAGCTGCTTTCCGGATTCTCGATGAATACGTTGGTCGGGAAGTAGTTGTCTGATGAGCATATATATGTGTCAGCCAGCTGGTCGATGACACGTATGAGAGAGGATGTGTTGTTGTAGATGTTGTAGTCCTCGTTCAGGACGAGACGGATGTTATGCTTTTCTTCCAGATATCTGAACATTTCGCTTTTGTATCCCACTACAACGGTGATATCATGAATGCCTGCTTCATGCAGCTGCCTAATCTGTCTTTCAATCAGAATTTCGCCCTTTACCTCCAGAAGGCCTTTCGGCTTTTCATATGATAAAGGGGCAAATCTGCTCGAAGTGCCTGCTGCCATAATAATTGCATTCATGTCTCTCTTGTTTTGATTGTTGATTTTAATAAAGGCCCGGTCATTTGGCCGGGCCTTTTCATGATATGTATGAAGCTTATGCTCCGAAGTTGTCGTAAAGGATGTTCTCTGGTGGTACTCCGAGTGAATCGAGGAGGTTTACAACTGCTCCGACCATCATAGGAGGTCCACACATGAGGTAGAGTGCATCCTCTGGTGCCTCATGCTGCTTGAGGTAAGTCTCGAACATCACATTGTGCACGAAACCTGCTACATAAGGTACGCCGGCTGCATCAGCCTCTGGATCCGGTCTGTCAAGTGCAAGGTTGAACTTGAAGTTAGGGAACTCCTTCTCGATTGCGTGGTAGTCATCAAGGTAGAAAGCTTCCTTGAGAGCACGTGCACCATAGAAGAAGTTAACCTTGCGGCTTGTCTTCTCTGTGTGGAAGAGATGCATGATGTGGCTACGCATAGGCGCCATACCTGCACCACCACCGACGAAGATAAGCTCCTGATTCTCTGGGAGATCCTTTGGAAGGAAGAACTCACCGTAAGGACCAGACATAGTGATCTTGTCACCTGGCTTGAGAGAGTAGATGTAAGAAGAACAGATACCAGGGTTAACGTCAACCCACTTGCCTGCAGCTCTGTCGAATGGAGGAGTTGCGATACGTACGTTGAGCTTGATGATATCACCCTCTGCTGGGTAACAAGCCATTGAGTAAGCACGAACTGTAGGAGTAGGGTTCACCATCTTGAGAGTTCTGAGACCCATCTTCTCCCAATCCTCCTTGTACTGGTCATCAACATCGATGTCCTTATAGTCTACTGTTACAGCAGGCACGTCGATCTGGATATATCCACCTGACTGGAAGTTGAGGTGCTCGCCCTCTGGGAGCTTGACCACGAACTCCTTGATGAATGTAGCCACATTGTGGTTAGAAACAACCTCGCACTCCCACTTCTTCACGCTGAGGGCTGAAGCAGGTACCTCGATAGCCATATCCTCCTTGATCTTGACCTGACATCCGAGACGCCAGTTTGCAGCGATCTGCTTGCGGTTGAAGAAGCCGACCTCGGTAGGGAGGATCTCTCCGCCACCCTCGGTAACGCGGCACTTGCACTGTCCGCATGCACCCTTACCACCACATGC
>JAFYLU010000017.1 GCA_017550025.1 Bacteroidales bacterium
CATAGAGAGGATCTGTTCGACAAGTCCGCTCAGATGTTCCAGCTGGCTCTGCGATATCTCGAGATATTTCCTTCGCTGCTCCGGAGAGTCTTCATCAGGGAAGTTCAGAAGGGCATCATTGGCAGCATAAGCAACTGATATCGGTGTCTTGAGCTCGTGGGTCATATTGTTGGTGAAGTCCGATTTCATCTCATCGAGGGTCTTCTGCGTGCGGATGACGTGCATCAGATACAGGAAGACTGCAACTAGGACGACAAGAATCAGTACAGAGGCAACAAGGATTCCTGTCATCTGCTTCAGGACAGCCTTTCCTACAGGCTCGATCCACAATCTGTACATTGCTGTTTCCTGAACATCAAAGATATATTCAAATGAAATAGCATCATCACTTGGCACATATCCATCTGTGCAAAGCGAAGCAAGTACTTTTGGTTCTCCTTTCTCCACAAATGTGACATTGAGATTCACAAGGGAATCGGCGAATGTGACCAACTCCACCTTGTGCTTTCCATCCAGACCTGCTTCCTTCAGAGAAACGACGAGAAGCGAATCAAAGAGTCCAAAATCCAGATTTCCGTCAATAGCATCGATACCCGTATGCATTCCACGGATCATCTGGACAGACATATTGTCAAGTGACTCGAACATGCTTTCCTGGTCGGATGTCTCCGGCTTTTGTGGGAGGCTGTCGGTCTGGACCACACTGCTGGTTGTCTGGCTGATCCTCTTTGTCACTCCGGTCATATGGCCGTTTAGCTGTCTGCCCAAAGTGTCCTGTTCATATTGCGTCGTGCTGATCTGTGACACAAGTGTACCTCCAGATCCATATCCGGCACCGACCGTGATGTCTCCAGTAAAACCGACTCCTGACTTTTCATCGCGGACTCTCTGCAGACGGGCCATCATTTCGCTGAAGTCGCAATTTCGGAGCGCTGTACGGACTGCATTCTCGGTCTTTGTCACCTCGCTGCGATACATTCTTATGAGCCACCAGCTCTGATATGTAAACAGGCAGGACATGACTACGATGACTGCAACTGCTATATGTTTCAGGTTGTTCTTCATATCTGCAAAGTTATTCAAATATCCATTGCCTTCGCAGACGTTAACACTATTTAACACTGTTTAACATTGGATAACATATTTTCAATTTTGGGTTGACGACCTTTGCGGAAACAAATGGACACACTTATGAAACGGACATTATTCATTATTGTATTTACAGCCCTGTGCTTCAATGCTGGTGCTCAATCTAAGGACGAGAAGCTTGACAGCCTCTATTATTCGTTACCGGAGGCAATGGTGACAGGTGAGAAGCCGGTAGTCAAGGCTGATAAAGGAAAGCTTATCTATGATCTGCCGCATATCATCAAGGATCTTCCTGTCGACAATGTATTTGATGCTATCAAGGAACTGCCTGGAGTGACTGAAAGGGACGGTTCATTCACTCTCGCCGGAAGAGGTGTGAAGGTCGTGATAGACGGCAAGGTGACGAATATGTCTTCCGAGCAGTTGAATACGCTTCTGAAAAGTATACCGGCTTCAAGCATTGCCAATGCTGAAGTGATGTATAGTGCTCCTGCAAGGTATCAGGTGCGTGGGGCGATGATTAACATCACATTGAAGAAGGCGGACGACAGTATAGCGCCGGTAGTGGGTGAAGTCGGTGGCAAATGGCAGTATGACAACAGGCACGCATTTCAAGAAAGAGCCAGTTTGATTGTGAATAAGGGAAAGTTCTCAGGAGATATACTGTATTCGCATACACACGGAAAGAGTTTCAGTGAGACGGGAAGCGAGGCTCATCACAGTCTGAATGACGGCACTGTCCACGAGATCATAGATGCCTCCACTTCTGAAAGCCAGAGTCATCGTCACAACTGGAGGGTAGGAGCAGACTATAATTTCGGCCAGAAGCACAGCCTTAGCGGAGTATATACCGGATCGTATGCAAAAGGAAACGGAGTATATACGACTGCAGGTTTCCATAATGCCGTGAACAATGCGCTTTCAGTCAATCAGATGCATAACGGACGGATAGACTACAATACTCCATTCGGTCTGTCTGCAGGGGCGGAATTCACATCATACAAAGCCCCGATCATTCAGGCTCTGAACAATCCTGACGGAAGCAATATACTTACTGCAAATGACAATCAGAACATTACAAGATGGAAGGCATTCGTGTCGCAGGAACACAATACAAAGAACGGCTGGGGCATAAATTACGGAGTCAATTTCAATATGGCCAAAGATGACAGCTGGCAGAAATATACCGGAACCGGCGAACTGCCGGGAGATATGTCGGCCGTACAGAGAGAGAACATATTGAACATCTATGCGGGATTCAACAAGAGTTTTGGCGACAAGCTGATGATGGATGTGTCGCTCGCGGGAGAAAGATACGAGAGTGAGGTATGGAAAAAGTGGGATATCTATCCCAATGCAGTCCTGCTTTATACACCGAATAAAGATAACCTTTTTCAGTTGGTTGTCAATGGCAACAGAGATTATCCGGAATACTGGGCTGTAAAGAGTGCTACTAACATCAGTTCGGGAGGTTATTCAGAAATCATTGGAAATCCAGATCTCTCTCCTGCAAGTTCCTGGTTCGCACAGTTCATATATCTCTTCAGGAACAAATATATGCTCGCTGCCTGGTTCGGTCATACTGACAACTATTTCGTGCAGACACAATATCTCGACCCAAACCGTCTGAAAAGCATATTCAAATGGGTGAATTTTGACTATCAGCAGACAGCAGGACTACAGCTGGCCATACCTTTCAAGGCAGGACAGTGGCTGGACTCAAGACTTACTGTCACCGGTCAGTACCAGCATGAGAAGGACTCGGACTTCTATGATATGTCTTTTGACAGGCACAAGGTATATCTTTATGTTATACTGAATAACAGTTTCACGATTTCACGCAAGCCGCACCTGATAATGAATGTGAACGGAAGTTATAATACTGCTGCGATCCAGGGACTGTACGATATGCCGCAAAGCGGAAATCTGGACATGTCACTTACCTGGCGCTTCCTCAAGGAAAAGGCAAATCTTACTGTGGGCTGCTATGATGTTCTGGAGACTCAGGGAATCTCCCCTTATATGAACTACGGCAAGCAGGTAGTCTATAATCATTATCCTTCATACAGGGAATTCAAACTGACATTCTCATACCGCTTCGGAGCATACAAGGATAAGGAACGCAAAGAGGTCGATACGAGCCGATTCAGGTAAATCTTATAGGAGATAATATTGTATTTCTGCCCCCCGATTATATTTGTAGTCTGGAACGAAATGGTGCGGTTTTGCATCTATATATAGACAGTTAAACGAACTTATATGAAACGAATCTTGATTTTGCTGGCAGCGATTGTCTGCCTTTGGGGATGTGAGAAGATCTTCACGCCTATGAGTGTCACCCTATCAGCAGATGGCGAAACTGTGACAGTACACACATCCATTCAGCCACAGACATTGGATATTCTGGACTACAACGGAGAAGGCGCCAAGATTCCGGAATATGACGAGGAAAGTCAGACCTATACAATCACGAACGACTGGCTAACTGCAAGCATTTCTGAAGCATCTTATGATAACGGGCAGTACGAACTTGTCCTTACAGCCGTTAAGAATACAACCGGAAAGCGAAGGACTCTCTATGTGGGAGGAATGGACAAGAACTATCAGGACAGCATGGAAGTTACACAGGAATAATAAGGCATTATACTATGAAACGAATCTTGACAATTATGGCTGCAATAATCTGCCTTGCCGCTTGTGAAAAGCCTGTAGATACATCAAAGATCATCGGGACTTGGAGCGAGTGTTATGATGATCCGAACTTCATTATGGATGGTACTGTAGAATATACATTCAAGGCAGACGGAACATATCAAGTGTATGCGTATGATGCATTGTCCGGCAATGAGGTGACAAGGATACATGAATATACTCTCGACGGCGATGTGATCACTTTGAATACAGCTGCTACTGACAGCGCACATAGCCCTAGTTATACGATCACTGAACTTGATGACAATGAGATGTCCTGGCAGAAGGTCGGTACGACTTATACCCCTGGTTCAAACGGCAGTGATTATAAACATTTCAAGAGGAAATGATGAAAAGGATTATATTTTTTCTTCTGATTGCAATATCTTCAGTTATTACTTCCTGTGAGAGCATCGGAGTAGATGCTGATGCTATGCCTGTCACCTTGGAAATATTCGTGAAGGATACTGAGGGAAACAACCTTCTGGATTATGGATGGCTTGACGGAAAGAACGTCACAGCTACATTCAAGGGTGAGACATACGATTTGCAGAAGGATATGCCGACAAGGGCGTATATGCCGCATTTCTATGGATTCAAGGTGACTGGCCTCGATTTTGGAACGATGTTGTATTTCGGTGAACTTGACGGAACTCACGATGTGAACGATGAGTTTGTCATCAACTGGGGAGACGGTACATTCGATACTATCGTGATATATAACAACTGCAGGACCACGATGAATGGCGGTTATGACATCAAGAGGCATTATGTCGTGAATGGTGTGAAGACCGAAAATCATAGGATTACCATAACAAAAGAGACTTCAGCACCATCGGAGCCGAAGTTCCCTACTCTGGAGATCAAAGG